>JAQVQT010000041.1 GCA_028701435.1 Smithellaceae bacterium
ACATTAGGATGACAAACGGGTCGCGCTCGCTTTCAGCCAGATGGGACACGATGGGCATTTCCCCCAGATCCAGCTCCTTCTTCAGAATTCTGACGATTGGATGGATGTTTTCGTCTTTCATGTTTTGGATCTGCTTTCCTTGTTAAGTTTCCTCAGGCAAGCGAAAAGGGTATTAGGGCAACAGGCCGTCCTGTACCGCTCCCCTTTCTGCGCCGGTTGATGACCGGTTCTGGGCCTCACGCTATTATGACGAGACTTGTTGAAAAGCAAGTTTTTATCCGCAAATTCTCCGGGAATGGTGATCAGAGTATGGAGAATTATTAGCAAAGGACCGTTTTGTCCGTAGCGTTTTTTCTTGACAGCGCTTTCTTATTCCTATAATGCCCTTTTTGCACCATGGTGCGCGCAAGATGGAGTTTGGCACTTCAGGGACCAGGGCGTTAGAAATCATCCCCGATAATCAAGCAAATTCAATCCATCCGGCGGGATGCCCCGCACAGCACGAACACGCGGGTGAAATAAAACTTTCATGCAGAAAACAAAAAAATATCCTATCAGTCAGACGGATGAGATCAGCCGCCGGAAAAAGAAAATGGGGCAGGTGATCGTCATTGAAGACCGCTGCAAGGGATGCGGTTTTTGCATCGCCAACTGTCCCCGGCAGGTTTTGCGACTCTCCTCCGTTTTCAACAAAAAAGGGTATCATCCACCGGAAGTGGTGGACACCACCCGCTGTGTCAACTGCCATTTCTGTGAAATTCTTTGCCCAGAATTTGCGATTTACAGCGTGGAATATGATGATTTCGAAGAGTGAGCCGTATAAGGAGAGTGGCTTTGACTGCTAAAGAAGTAAGAACAGGAACACATTTCATGAACGGTGACGAGGCCTGCTGCGAAGGCGCGCTGGCCGCGGGCTGCCGCTTTTTTGCCGGCTATCCGATTACGCCCGCCACGGAGGTGGCCGAATCCATGTCGCGCCGTCTGCCCGAAATCGGCGGCATTTATATTCAGATGGAAGACGAAATCGCTTCCATGGCGGCCATTCTGGGGGCGAGCTGGGGCGGAGTCAAGTCCATGACCAGCACGTCGGGCCCCGGCTTTTCGCTGATGATGGAAAACATCGGCCTGGGCATCTGCACGGAAACGCCCTGCGTGGTCTGCAATGTGCAGCGCGCCGGCCCCAGCACGGGACTGCCTACGCTGGTGGCCCAGGGGGACATGATGCAGGCGCGCTGGGGCTCGCACGGGCACTACGAAATCATCGCTCTGTCGCCTTCGAGCCCGCAGGAAATGTTTGATTTTACCATCCGGGCCTTCAACCTAAGCGAATACTACCGCCTGCCCGTCATTATTCTGGCCGATGAGACGATCGGACACATGAATGAACGCGTCATCATTCCGCAGGAAGAAGACATTGAAATCGTCAACCGCCGAAAACCGACGGTTTCCCGGGAAGATTACCTGCCCTACGAGGCGGACGCCGACGGAATCGCGCCGATGGCCAATTGCGGCGACGGCTACCGGATTCATGTCACGGGGCTGACGCACGACGACCGCGGCTACCCCGCCATGGACGCCAAGGCGCAGGAAAAAATGATCACGCGGCTCGTCGACAAAATACGAAAAAATCGGGATAAAATCATCCGGACGCAAAACCTCTATCTGGACGATGCCGATGTCGTGGTGGTTTCCTACGGAATCAGCGCGCGCTCCGCCATGCAGGCCGTCCGCGACGCCCGCAAAGATGGCATCAAGGCGGGCCTGATCAAGCTCGATACCATCTGGCCTTTCCCCGAAGAGCTGATCCGCAGCGTCGCATCCCGTTCAAAAGCCATGATCATGGCGGAAATCAACGGCGGCCAGATGGTGCTGGAGCTGGAACGCTCCGCTTTCGGCGCCTGTCCGGTGTCCCTGGTGTCCAATTTCGGCGGCCGAATCCTTCACCCGGGACTGATTTTGAACGCGGTTGCCAAAGCGGCAAAAGAAAAAACATGACGCAAGAAAAACGATGGGACAAGAGGCAAACCCCTTGCCCCCGTGAGGCAGGAAAGAACGTATGACCACAGCTAAAGCCGTAAAAAATGTACCGCCCCATCCCATGGATGGATTGCTGCGCACGGAAAGAATTCCCCACATCTGGTGCCCCGGCTGCGGCATCGGCACGGTATTTTCCGCCGTGCTCGCCGCGATCAAAAATACCGGCTGGGACCCCAACACCATTGCGATGGTCTCCGGCATCGGCTGCACGGGACGGATGGCCGGCTATATCCGCCTGGATTCTTTTCATACCACGCACGGCCGGGCGCTTCCGTTTGCCACCGGACTCAAACTGGCCAAACCGGACACCAAGGTGATCATCGTCTCCGGAGACGGCGACCTGTTTGCCATCGGAGGCAATCATTTCATCCACGCCGCGCGCCGGAACATGGACATGACCGTCGTTTGCGTCAATAATTTCAACTACGGCATGACGGGCGGCCAGCAGGCCCCCAGCACGCCGCTGGGCGCCAAGACCACAACGACGGTCAACGGCTCGCCGGAAGAGCCTTTCAACCTGTGCGATCTGGCCGCCACCTGCGGGGCAACCTACGTGGCCCGGTGGACGGCGATGCAGGTCCGGTCGCTGCGCAGTTCCATCAGCGAGGCGCTGGAGAAAAGGGGCTTTAGCTTTGTCGAAGTGATTACCCCCTGCCCGTCCTCTTTCGGGCGGCGCAACCGCATGGGCACCGCGCTGGAAATGATGAAATTCTATCAGGGCCGCTCCGTGATCCGCAGCGATATCGACCCCAGCGAAGCGGTTGTGGACATCGACCGGGAAATTGTGGTGGGAAAATTTGTCGATATTGAACGGCCCACGTTCATGGACCACTACGAAAAAGTCAATCGCCTCAACCTGCCGCAGTGGCGCGCCATGCATCCTGACCATCAGAAAGGGCGGTGAAGACCATGCCGGACAAACGCGAGAGACACATTCTGATTACCGGTTTCGGCGGACAGGGCATTGTCATGGCCGGCGACATTCTGGGAAAAGCGGCCACGCTCTACGATCATAAACACGCCACGATGACGCAGAACTACGGGCCGGAAGCCCGCGGCGGCGCCTGCTCCAGCCAGGTGATCATCAGCAGCGAGGAAATTCTGTTCCCCTGCGTGGAGGAGCCGGAAATCCTGGTCTGCATGAGCCAGGAAGCCTATACGAAAAACATCAAGTCCCTGAAGACGGAAGGGACGCTCATCTGGGACACGGACCTGGTGCACACGCGCAAAACCGACGCGGCGTTCAAATCGTTCAACATTCCGGCCACGCGCTTTGCCGAGCAGCTCGGAACCAAGATGATGGCCAACATCGTCATGCTGGGCTTTCTCTCCGCGGTGGAGCCGCTGGTCCATGCGGAAGCGCTCAAAAAGGCGGTCCTGGAATCCGTCCCCCCCTCTACGCGGGACAACAACCTCCGGGCCTTTACTACGGGCAGGGAATACGGCCATTCCATCCTGAAAGGACTGGTCAAGCCCGAACCGGGCAAACATCAGGAGTAAGCGCGAAGCGGTACCTTCTTCAAAAACATCGAAACACGACACCGGCAGGGCCAACCAAAACAAGGAACAACGTTGGTTTTCCAAAGCACACGGGGTCGCTTGCAAAAAACAAAACCCTCTGCTATGCGTTCTTCAAAAGACGGCGAAAGGAATCCATCACAAATGGCCGACAAGGAACAGAATGCCCCAAAAGGGAAGTTTATCGTCATCGTTGATGAAGACCTGCAGGATCTGGTTCCCGGATACCTGGAAAACCGGCGCAAGGACGTTGAGGGGCTGCTGGGCGCGCTTGCAAGGAGCGACTTTGAAGCCATTCGGGTTCTGGGTCATAAAATGAAAGGGTCCGGAGGGGGCTACGGGTTTGATGAAATCAGCGAAATCGGCCATGCCCTCGAGGACGCCGCCAAACAATCGCAGGCCGCGAAAATCCAGGAAGAGATCGATCGGCTTCAGTATTACCTGGACCATGTCGAAATGATCATGCCATCGTAAACCCCCGGCCGCGGACGCGAGCTTTCGACCGGCTCAGGATCGGGCGGACCGTCTCAAAACGCTACAGACACACCCTGGAAACCTGCTCGTAATCCGTGATCCCCTGCAGGATTTTTGTAACACCGTCCATCCGCAGTGTTCTCATGCCTTCCTGAAGCGCAATTTCCGTCAAATGGTCAACGTCCGGGTTCTGCTTGATGGCCTTTTTTACCGCCGCCGTCGCCAGGATAATCTCGTGAATCCCG
Organism: Smithellaceae bacterium; assembly: GCA_028701435.1. Lineage (GTDB taxonomy): Bacteria > Desulfobacterota > Syntrophia > Syntrophales > Smithellaceae > UBA8904. Next base: position 4,275 of record JAQVQT010000041.1, read on the forward strand.
ACACGGCCGTAATATCCCTTGCCCTCGCAGTAATTGCAGCCCTGGCGCATCCACAGGGTAAAATCCGCAGAATATTCCGGAAGTCCGTGTTTTTTCGCCCAGACGGGATCGTAGTAATGGATGAGATTCTCATATTCCTCGGGATCGGGATGGTAAGGCTTCTTGCACTTTTCACAGAGCCTTCGCGTCAGTCTCTGGGCGATGATGCCCAGCAAAGCGTCGGCAAAATTATAAACCGGAATCCCCATGTCGATGATGCGCGTTACGGTTTCCGCCGCGCTGTTCGTATGCAGCGTACTGAAAACCAGGTGGCCGGTCAGAGACGCTTCCAGTGTGATTTTGGCGGTTTCCACGTCGCGCATTTCTCCGATCATGATTACATCGGGATCGGCCCGCAGGAAAGACCGGAGCGCTTCGCTGAACGTGAAGCCGATTTTGCTGTTGATCTGCACCTGCTTCAATCCGGCCTGCTGAATTTCCACGGGATCTTCCGCCGTCCAGATGGTAATCTCCGGTTTATTGATGTGCCCGAGAGCCGAGTGCAGCGTGGTCGTTTTTCCGGACCCGGTGGGTCCGACGCACAGCACGACGCCCTGCGGCTTCGTAATCATGCTTTCAAAAGCTTCCAGATTGTGGGGAGAAAGCCCGAGCTGATGGATGGCCACCGGCTTTGACTTGGCCAGAATTCTCAGAACAATATTTTCATTATTTTCCACCGTGGGCGTCACTTCCACGCGGAATTCCACTTTCTCGCCGCGAACGCGCACCATGAACTTGCCGCTCTGCGGCTTTCGGCGTTCCGAAATATCCAGATTGGAGATGATCTTGATTCTCGAGATGATGGCTCTTTTGGACTTTTCCGGAATGAAATACGCCGACTGACAAACGCCGTCGATGCGGAATCGGACCTTGAACGGCTGTCCCCGAAAGCCGGAATCAAAATGAATGTCCGATGCCCGCTTGTTATAGGCGTCCACGAGGATCCGGTTGACGAGGGCAATGATTTCGGAGTTGATTTCCTGGGTAATTTCCCCTTCGTCTTCCTGCTGTTCGGCATCGTCGATGGCCAGCATTCTTTCGGCTGACTCGGCCTGCTCTTCTCCGGGAAGCTTCACCAGAGACTCGACATCCGACTGCTGGAAAAGGGCATCGATGTCTTCAGGCGCCGCCAGATTCAGGCCCGCGTTGCTTTTCAGGCCGAACAGTTTCTTGAGCGCGTCCATCAGGCTCCAGTCAAAGGGGTTGCACAGAATGAACGATCTTTGCTGATTTTCGTCCAGCCTTGCCACAACGCGGTTTTCCCTGGCGAAAGAAACGGGAATGACCCCGAGAAGAAGGCTTTCCCGGTCAATTTTGGCGATCACGGGGATGGACAGAAATTCTGAAATCCACTCCGTCATCTGCCGCTGGGGAATGCCCATCGGCTCGCAGATATTGTAAATGTCCTGGGGCGCCAGCGCGGACAGACGGTCCCGAATGCGGGCGGCCTGTGCAGGCTCTACAAAGTTCAGCAAGGATTGCTTGAACTGGGAAAAAATGGCCGGCGGCTGCACGACTTCATCCTTGGCGGCGATCCTGGTTTTCAGCTTCTGCCAGCGGGAGCTCGTCTTGATCTGCTCGTCGATCTTGCGAAGCAAAACGTCTTTTCGGATCGGCTTGGACAGGTGGTCCGCCGCGCCCACCGCAAAGGCCTTGGCCCGATTGACTTCATCGTCAAGGGCCGTGAGAAAGATCACGGGGATGAACTTGGTTTCCGGATTGGCCTGCAGTTCAAAACAGGCCACGTAGCCGTCGATCTCCGGCATCATCACGTCCATCAGAATCAGATCCGGCTGCCGGCTGAGGGCTTCCGCGATTCCCTGCTTGCCGTCCGCGGCCACGTTGACCGAATAGCCTGCCCCGGTCAGAATCTTTTTGAGCAGATTCAGAACATCCGGATCGTCATCAATGCACAGGATGGAAACATCATTGGCTTGTTTTGGAAACATTTTGCCTCCTTGCAGAGCGTTAAACCCGAAAGGGCGGCTCATTGTCAAGAAGAAAGAATGGTCCGTTTGCACAACGACCCGGAAATAAAAATTTTTTCTTGACAATACGACACCCGCTGGAGTATTGGGAAGCATATTGGTTGACCGTCCAATCAATATTTGGATCATCCGTCCAATCCTGGCACGCCGCTGGATTGTCAAAACCGCACCGTCCGGTGTTTTGATGGAATTTTTATGGGCGCCTTGAATGAAAATAAAACTTACAAAATACAGTTCTTGGGAGGGCAACTATGGATTTCTGGCTGAAAGACGAGCAGAAAATGCTTCGCTACAACATTCGAGAATTCGCCGAACAGGAAATCGCCCCGGTCGCAATGGAGTTGGATGAAAAGGAAGAATTTTCCTGTGACCTGACCCGGAAAATGGCCAAGCTTGGTCTGTTCGGCATTTATGTGCCTGCTGAATTCGGCGGAGCGGGCATGGATTATCTTTCCTATATCATCGCGGTTGAGGAAATCTGCCGAATCGACGGTTCGCACGGCGCGACGGTTGCCGCGGGCAACTCCCTGGGCATCGGCCCGATTTATTATTACGGAAGCAAAAAGCAGAAAAATGAGTGGCTGCCGCGCCTCTGCGCCGGCGAAATCCTGGCGTCCTTCGGGCTCACCGAACCCAATGCCGGCTCTGATGCCGGCGCCAGCAAGACCAACGCGCGGCTGGAGAACGGGCAGTGGGTGGTGAACGGCAGCAAAATTTTCATCACCAATTCCACCAGCAAAATGGCCGGCATCTGCACCGTGCAGGCCATTACCGGGACAAAAGGCCAGAAAGTCGGCCCCTACGGCTCGATTGAAACCAAGGAAGTGTCCTGCATTCTCGTTCCGAACGGAACGCCGGGCTTCACCACGAAGAAGATGACCAAGAAAATGATGTGGCGCTCCTCCGATACCGGCGAGCTTTATTTCGACGACTGCCGGGTGCCGGAGGAAAATCTGCTGGGAAAGCGCGGCGAAGGATTTCACCAGATGCTCCAGACGCTGGACAACGGCCGCCTGGCCATTGCCGCCATGGGACTGGGCGGCGCGCAGGGCGCCTATGAACTGGCCATGAAATACGCCAAGGCCAGGAAACAATTCGGCAAGCCGATCTCCACCTTCCAGATCAATGCCTTCAAACTGGCCGACATGGCCACGGAAATCGAAGCCGCGCGTAATTTATTATACAAGGCCTGCTACCTGAAAGACCAGGGCAAGCCTTTCGGAAAAGAAGCAGCCATGGCCAAGCTTTACTGCTCGGAGGTCATGGGCCGCGTAACCAACGAAGCCCTGCAGATTCACGGCGGCTACGGCCTGATGAAGGAATACAACATCGAACGGTTTTACCGGGACTACAAACTCCTGACCATCGGCGAGGGAACCTCCGAAGTGCAGCGCATCGTCATTTCAAGAAGAATCGGCTGCTACGACACGGATTAAGAGCGGATCTCCGGATTCCGAACAGCGCAACGTTTATCTTTTGGGGAGGAGAAATTATGGCGGAAGAAACCAAGCGAATGACCAGAACGGAACGGCTGGAAAAAGAGCGGGAAACCAATCTGAAATTCTGGGAGGAACAGGACGCTCTTTTGATGAAGCACCGGCAGGAAGCCTACCACATCGGCGGGGAAGACCAGATTGCGAGGCTCGCCAAGCAGGGCAAAAAGCCGATGCGCGACCTGATTCAGATGCTGATGGATCCCGGCACGGAATTTTTTGAGGTGGGGCTGGACGCGGGCTACCGGATCGGCGAGAAAAAACTTTACGGCGGCTCCATTTATGAAGAGGAAAAACGCGGGCACATCCCGGGCGGCGGCGTCGTCACGGGAATCGGCACCATTCACGGAAAAGACTGTATGATTTTCGCCAATGAAAACCGGTACGCCGCCGGCACCTATTTCCCGATCACTTTAAAGAAGCACATGCGCGCCCAGGCCATCGCCGAACAGTGCGGACTCCCCTGCATCTACATCGCCGACTCCGGCGGAATCAACCTGCCGCTGCAATTGGGCTGCTTTGCCGACGACGGTCATTTCGGGACCATGTTCTTCAACATGTGCCGCATGTCGGCCAAAGGCATCAAACAATACACGCTATCCACCGGCGGCAACACGGCCGGCGGCGCCTACATGGTGTACCTGGCCACGGAATCGATTATGATTGAAAAGCTGGCCTTTGCATTTCTGGCCGGCCCGCCCATGGTCAAATCCGCCATCGGCGAAACCGTTTCCCAGGAAGACCTCGGCGGCGCGTATGTTCACACCCAGCATTCCGGAGGGTGCGATCATTTTGTTCAATCCCAGGAGGAAGGCATTCGAAAGCTGCGCGCCATGATGGAATTTGAACCTTCGCAGAAACTTCACATGGACCGCCGGGAATCCCGTGAACCAAGGTTTGACTACAAGGAAATGATGCGCTGCAGCCCCGTGGACACCTATCACCTGATCAACATCAAAGACACGATCAAATGTCTGGCGGACGACAGCTACTTTCATGAATATAAGGCAACCTACGAACCGGGGCGGGGTGATTCCATCATCTGCGGCAAAATGTGGCTCAAAGGAATCCCGATCGGCGTGATTGCCTCCAATGCCAGCGGCGTTATTCACATTGAAGCGGCCAGAAAAGCGACGGAGTGGATGATCCGCTGCGGAAATTCCAAACTTCCCGTTTTATTCCTGCAGGGCTCGCCCGGTTATATGGTGGGCAAGGCTGTCGAATGGGGCGGCATCGGCAAATACGGCTCCGATATGGTCAGGGCCTGCTCCTGCCTGGAAGCGCCGAAAATCACGTACGTCATCGGACCGGATCACGGCGCGGCCAACTACGGAATGTGCGGCCGGGCATTCAAGCCGAGGTTTGCCTTCACCAACATGCGGGGAAGAACGTCCGTGATGTCCGGCAACACGGCGGGATTCATTCTGGAGACGGTGCGCCGCAAGAACATTGAAGCCAAAGGCGCCGCCGTCAACGAGGAGGATATGGAAAAATTCCGTCAGATGATGCGGGAACGATACAACAGCGAAGGCCATCCCTTCTACACCGGCTCGCTGATGTTTCACGACGGCGTGATTGCCTTTTCCGAAGCACGGGACAAACTGGCCCGCGCCTTTGAAATCGCGCTGCGCGTACCGGTCCGGGAATCCGACTGGGGCGACCTGAAATTCTAAACCGTTCACCATTCAAGGAGGCCGACCTATGGCAGATGTTTTATTGCGGGAGCAAAAAGGCGAAGGAATAACCCTTCTGACGTTAAACCGTCCGGAAGCCATGAATTGTTTTAACTTTGAACTGCTGGGCGCGCTGGGCGACGCCGTCCGGGAATCCAATTTCGATTCCGGCCTGCGGTGCCTGATCATTACGGGGGCGCCTGCCGACAACCCCAAAAAGGCCTCTTTCTCCACCGGCGCCGATCTCATCGAGCGCCGGACGATGCCGCCGGAGCAGGTTCGCCGCTTCATCTTTACGATCCGCAATCTCTTTACGTCCGTGGAGCAACTGCGCGTTCCGGTCATCGCGGCCGTCAACGGTTTTGCCTTCGGCGGAGGGACGGAGCTGGCGCTGGCCTGCGATCTGCGCATCGCCTCCAGCAACGTCATCATGGGGCTTACGGAAACCTCGCTCGCGATCATTCCGGGGGCGGGCGGCACGCAGCGGCTGCCCCGCATTGTAGGCCTGGCCAAGGCCAAGGAGCTGATCTACACCGCCCGCCGCATCAACGCCCAGACCGCGCTGGACATCGGGCTGGTCAACCGGGTCGTGGAGCCGGAAAAACTGATCGATGCCGCCTGCGAGCTGGCCCGGGAAATCGCCGCGAACGGTCCGATCGCCGTGGCACAGGCCAAATTCGCCATCAATTGCGGTATGGACGCTCCTCTGTCGGTCGCCCTGCCGCTGGAATCGAAGGCGTATGAAATCACCATCCCGACCAAGGACCGGCTGGAGGCGCTGGCCGCTTTCGCCGAAAAAAGGAAACCGGATTTCAAAGGTGAATAAACCGTAAAAAATCGACAAAAGGAGAAGGCTGTATGACCGAGTATGATTATTGGAAAATTTTTCCCCGGATGCCGAAGAAAGTAACCATTGGAGACATCACCATTCGAGACGGTTTCCAGCATTGTGAAAAGTTCATCTCCACGCAGGCGAAAATATTCTACGGACAGGAAATGATCCTCGCCGGCTGCCGGGAGCTGGAAGTCACCAACCTGGGAAATCCCAGGGCCATGCCCCAGTTTAAGGACGCGGACGAAGTCATGAAAGCCATGCGCAGCGACGAGTTCAGAAAACGCTGCGGCAAAGCCGGCATCGATGTGGATAAAGACGTCACGCTCACCTGCGTGACCATTCGGGAACCCGCCGTAGAACGGGCCATTGAAATGAGAAAAAACGGCTACGGACCCGATCGGATCCTGATGATGGTTTCGACCGACCCGGAGCATCATTTCGCCAACTCCGGAACCACACTGAGCCAGTACTGGCGCGAAGCGGAACGCTGCATTCAAAAGGCGCGCGACGCGGGCATCAAAATGTGCGGCACGGTGAGCACCATCTGGGGATCTCCGATCAGCGGCGCCACCCGTATGGAAGACGCGGTGGAATTCACGAGGCGATGGTTCCAGATCGGGGCGCATGATATCGAACATGCCGATCACGACGGCTCCGCCAACGCGGCCGATGCCTACCGGTATTTTTCCATGGTGTTGGACGCCATGCCCAACCCGGAAGCGCATCTGTGTCACCTCCATGAAACCAAGCGGATCGCCTCTTCCACGATCCTCGCGGCCCTGCAGGCCGGCATTTGCCGCTTTGAGGCCACGCTGGGAGGCCTGGGCGGACAGCCGGCCAATTTCCTGGACGACTGCCCGATCAAAGGCACGGGGGAATATTACTACGATCCCCGATACGTCGGCCTGATCTGCATGGAGGATCTGGTCGTGCAGATCGACGAACTGGGCATTCAGCACGGATACGACGTCAACCGCATCCTGATGCTGGGCAGAAAAATGGAAAAGACCATCGGCGCCAGACTGCGTTCCGAAGCGATCATCAACGGCCGCACCGTCAAAGAAGGACACATGGAGCACGCGCGACCCGGCCTGAAAAAGCTGATTGAAAAGGAAAAAGAAAAAACGGGCCAGCAGTTTCCGGCCGAGTGGAGCGAAAAGGCGGTCCTTCCCGATCAGTGGGGACCGGCGGATCCTATCTGGAAAAAGTAAACCCCTCAACAAAAAGGAAGCTTACTTGTGGCCTTGCGGTGAGCTTCCTTTTTTGTTCGTAGCGAAAGCGCATGATGAAAAAAGTAAAAATCATTGAAGTCGGCCCGCGCGACGGCCTTCAGAACCTGCAGGCCTTTGTCCCGACGGACCGAAAAATCACCCTGATCAAAAAGCTGGCCGGCGCCGGCATCCAGGAAATCCAGATCGGCTCTTTCGTCTCTCCGCAGTCCATCGCGCAGTTCCGGGATATGGAGGAGGTCGCCCGATCCGTCCGCCGCTTGAAGGGGGTCGTGCCTTCGGCGCTGGTCCCCAATGAGCGCGGCGCGGAAAAGGCCCTTGCCTGCGGCATTTCCAGACTGATTTTTTTCTTCTCCGTGAGCTCAAAACACAATTACGCCAACGTCAAGCAATCGCCGCGGGAGTCCCTGAAGGAGCTGAAGCGTATCCGCCGGTTGCTTCCGGCCAACGCTTTGACGTCCCTTCGGGTGGATCTGGCCACGGCCTTTGGTTGCCCGTTTTCAGGCAACGTCACGACCGCCGCCGTTTTGCGCATGGTGGAAAAAGTCGCGGAGCTGGGTGTTCGGGAAATCACGCTTTGCGACACCGTCGGCTTCGGCCATCCGAAAGCCGTGGAAGAAAAATTCCGCGAATGCTTCCGGCTTTTTCCCGAAATTCAATTCGGCGCCCATTTTCACAACACGCGCGGTCTGGCGCCGGCCAACGCGCTTCGCGCCTATGAAATCGGCATTCGCTCCTTTGACGCCGCGGCCGGCGGATTGGGCGGATGTCCTTATGCGCCGGGCTCGTCGGGCAATGTCGCCACGGAAGACCTGGTGTTTATGTTTGAGTCCATGGGAATCAAAACGGGAATGGATCTGAAAAAACTCCTCAACGTCTGCGCTTGGATGCAACAAATCCTGCCGCAGGCCAAACTCTCCGGCTTCCTTATCGCGGCCGGTCTGCC
>JAQVQT010000241.1 GCA_028701435.1 Smithellaceae bacterium
CAAATTTCCGGTCCAGATAGCTTCCTAAAAGGAGGCAGCCAAAAATCGCCAGAACCATTGCGATGCCGATGCTGCTGGCGTAAGCCATCTGGATGCCAAGTTTTTTGGTCTCGCTATCCATTTGTTGTCGGGGTCCTTACCATGAGGGCAGGTCAAAGTCAAACAAAAACATGACCGCCGTTCATTTATTTAGAAGATGACGATGATCCCTGTACCAGGCGATGGTTTTTTTAAGCCCGGTGGTGAGATCCGTCTTTGCTTTAAACCCGAATTCTTTCAAGGCCTTGGATGTGTCCAGCATTCGCCGGGGCTGGCCGTCCGGCTTGGAAGAATCCCAGACGATTTTTCCGGAAAACCCGGACAACCCGGCAATGAGTTCCGTCAGCTCCCGAATGGAAATTTCAAAGCCCGCGCCGATGTTGACCGGTTCGCTTTTATTGTAGGAATCGGCGGCCAGGCAAATGGCCTCCGCCGCGTCTTCTACGTAAAAAAATTCCCGTGTTGCCGAACCGGTTCCCCAGACCTCCAGCGTTTCCGAACCTGCGTCAAGCGCGTCGAAGCACTTCTTGATCAGCGCCGGAATGACATGGGAGGACCGGGGGTCGAAATTGTCGCCGGGGCCGTAGAGGTTGACCGGAAGCAGAAAAATGGAATTAAAACCGTATTGTTGGCGGTAGGCCTGGGACTGGACCAGCATCATTTTCTTCGCCAGTCCATAGGGGGCGTTGGTTTCCTCCGGGTAGCCGTTCCAGACGTCGTCTTCTTTAAAAGGGACCGGCGTGAATTTGGGATAGGCGCAGATGGTCCCCAGCGCGACAAATTTTTCGATTTTGCGCACCCAGGCTTCGTGCATCAGTTGTGTGCCCATCAGAAGATTGTCGTAAAACAGCTCCGCGGGTTTTTCCTGGTTGAACCCGATGCCGCCCACCTTGGCCGCCAGATGGATGATCATATCCGGCCGGGCCGCGTCAAAAAGGCGGCGAATATCCTCCAGGCGTGTTAAATTGTAATCCGGCAGATCGGCAATGTCGATGCTTTGGCAGCCGTAGCCGGACAGTTGGTTGATCAGGTGCCGACCCAGAAAACCTTTGCCGCCCGTCACCGTAATTCGTTTGTTTTTCAGCATGGTCGCCGTCTTCAAAATCAACTGATTCGTTCGGTGTTGGCGCAGGAAAATCCCGCGTCCACCAGAGTTTTTTCCTTTTTGGCCGACTCCAGATCGGAGGCGATCATCATGTCGACGAGTTCGTCAAAGGAAACCCGAGGCTGCCAGCCCAGCGCCTGGCGGGCTTTGGACGCGTCGCCCAGCAGAACGTCCACCTCCGTCGGGCGGAAATAACGGGCGTCCACCGCCACATACTTGGCGTAGTCCAGCCCCAGTTTGCTGAATACCCTTTCCGCGAATTCGCGGACCGAGTGCGTCTCCCCCGTGGCGATCACGTAGTCGTCCGGCCGGTCCTGCTGAAGCATGAGCCACATGGCCTCCACGAAATCGCCGGCAAATCCCCAGTCGCGCTTGGCTTCCAGGTTGCCCAGATACAGTTTGTCCTTGAGGCCCAGCTTGATCTGCGTCGCCGCGCGGGTGATTTTGCGAGTGACGAACGTTTCCCCGCGGCGGGGCGATTCATGGTTGAAAAGAATGCCGTTGGTCGCGAAAATTCCGTAGGCGTCGCGGTAGTTCTGCACGATGTGGTAAGCATAAACCTTTGCGGCCGCGTAAGGGCTTCGGGGTTGAAACTTGGTTTTTTCGCTCTGCGGCGGGGGCGCGGCGCCGAACATTTCACTCGACGACGCCTGATAGAATTTTGTCTTGATGCCGGTCTTGCGGATGGACTCCAGAATTCTCAGCGTGCCCAGACCGGTGATGTCTCCGGTGTATTCAGGCATGTCGAAGCTCACGCGAACGTGGCTCTGCGCGCCCAGATGATAAATTTCATCCGGTTGAATGGAGGCAAGCAGGTCCATGATCTGACCGGAAACGGAGAGGTCCCCGTAGTGCAGGAACAATTTCGCGTTTGGGTCATGAAAATCCCGGTACAGATGATCGATGCGGTCCGTGTTGAACGTGCTGGAACGGCGGATCAACCCGTGAACCTCATATCCCTTGTTCAACAGAAATTCGGCCAGGTACGATCCGTCCTGTCCGGTAATGCCGGTGATTAACGCTTTCGTCATAGCTTCTCCTTTTATAAACGCCAGTAGTTTATTCCCAAAGACTGGGCCTGCGCCGGGTCAAAGACCGACTTGACGTCGAGCAGAATCGCGCGGTTTTTGCGGCACAGCGAGGCGATTTTTTCAAGGCCCCATTTCATATATTCCCGATGGGCCACCGCCAAAATGACGGCGTCCATGTCTTTCAGGTCTTTGGCGGCGGCAAGCGCCACGCCGCAGTGCTCCCGCGCCTCTTCGGGGATGGCCAGCGGATCATGCGCCAGAACGGTCACGCCGAAATCCTCAAGCTCGCCGATGATGTCCACGACGCGCGTATTGCGCAGATCGGGGACGTTTTCCTTAAACGACAGCCCCAGGACCGCGACGCGGGCTTTTTTGACCTGAACGTCCGCGGCGATGAGCATCTTGATGGTTTTCTGCGCGATGTATTTTCCCATGTTGTCGTTGATCCGCCGCCCCGAAAGGATCACTTCCGGACGGTAGCCGATGCTTTCCGCCTTGTAGGTCAGGTAGTAGGGATCGACGCCGATGCAGTGCCCGCCCACCAGTCCGGGGCGGAAGTTGAGAAAGTTCCACTTGGTTCCCGCCGCCTCCAGGACTTCCAGCGTGTCGATGCCCATTTTGTTGAAGATGATCGCCAGCTCGTTCATCAGCGCGATGTTGATGTCGCGCTGCGTGTTTTCGATGACCTTGGCCGCCTCCGCGACTTTGATTGCGGAAACCCGGTGCAGACGAACCTTGACGACCGCGCTGTAGATGCCCTCCAGCAGGTCCAGCGTGGCGGCGTCGGAGGCTGAAATGATTTTGATCGTGTTGCTGACGGTGTGGATTTTGTCGCCGGGGTTGATGCGCTCCGGGGAATAGCCGACCGTGAAATCCCTGCCGAATTTCAGCCCGGAGGCCCGCTCCAGAACGGGAACGCACA
>JAQVQT010000242.1 GCA_028701435.1 Smithellaceae bacterium
TATGGGTCGCGTCTACGGGAACCTGGTTGAACGTCGGGTCCACGGGAAGCCAGTTGTCCACAAAGCTTTCCGCCCACGCGTGATACAAAAAACCCATGCCGTCCATATAGACGATGCCGCCCGCCAGACGTGTGGGAATCCCCAGCGCTCGGGCCATGGCCGTGTAAAGCAGCGTGTGGGCCTGGCATTCTCCTTTCCGGTTGTGAAGGACCTCCAGCGCCGAGAAAGAATCCACCGGTTCATCCTTGATTTCATTCGCCACCCAGGACGTTAAGCGTTCGATCTTTTCACGGGGTGTCCGGGCGCCCGCGGCCGCTTTCCGGGCCGCCTTGAGAATTTCCGGATGATCACTTTCGATATGGTGCGAAGGGGCGAGGAAAAGGTAGCGGTCCTTTGCGTTCAGCGCCTGACGGGGCGAATCCGGGACATCGGGGGCCGTTTTGTGAATGCGGTAGATACAAACCTTCTTTCCGTCGAGCTCATGCGGGGAAACCTGCTGACGGGGGCTTTGCAGGGGAGACAGTGTGTTTTCCGGGATTTCGACGGTTGCTTCCAGAAAATCGGCTTTTCGGGGACAGGTGACGGGCGGGTCCGTCCGGATGAGACTGAAGTCAAAAATCAAATCTTTTTTTCCCATGCCTGCTTCAGCCAGAAAACTCTTCGCGCCCTTTTCGTTTTCCTTGAACGTGATCAGCACGCCTCCCATGCCGCGCTCGAATACCGTTTCTCCTTGAAGGTTGATCCAGCTTTCCGCGACGTGCCCCGACATTCTCGTTTCCAGTCTGAAGGAGGGCTCAATCCCGAGCCGGCTGCTTTTTTCAAAGGCAACGACCGACTGGGACACGTCCACGATGGACTGCGTTTGCGGATCATAGACCGGATAGGCATAGTCGGCGCCGATCTTCATTCCCTGAAGAACGGGATAAAGGTTGATGCCGCTCGACGGATAAAGTGGATCTGAAATCTTTGTTTCAAAGGTTTTGGCTTCACCACCCGACCGTTGAACGATGGACAGGATGCCATGGCGGATGCCGCCTTCGAGGAACAGAGTTTTATCGTCCATCGTCTGTTCATATCGGAAAGAGATCAGAGAAAGATCGGGGGCCACCCGGTCCTCGCCCCGAATGCTGACGCTCTTGCCCATTCCGAGAAAACGGATGCGCAGGCTGGCTTCGGAAAACAGGGTGTAAGTCTGCCCGCCGGCTTCCGGTTCTATCTTCAGGCGGGCAAACCCCACTTTTTCACCGTTGAAAACAAATCCGTGCCAAAGCTCTCTGCCGGACAGCTCCCGCAGATCCTTGCGCATGAAAGCATCCCCGGGGACGGGTGAAAAATATTGCGGAGCGCAGGACGACAGAAGGGGCAGGGGCAGGAGCAGGGCGGTCAGCAAAAAATATTTCAGCGGGCGCATGGAGGAAAAGGGATAAGGCTGCAAAAGGCGAAGGCGCTTTCCCGGGGGCGGTTTTGTCAAAAGATGAAGATCCATTGCGGATACCATCAGCACTCAAGGATCATGTCGTCACAGGCGGCAAAGGCGGCGGGGAATTCCTTTCGGGCCGCGGTTTGCGCCTCCTCTCTTTCCGGAAGGCTCCGGTAGATGCGGGCGTCAAAGTGAGTCAGCGCCAGGCGCGAAGCTCCGGCTTCCCTTGCGATCCGGCCGGCCGTTTCGGGATTAAGGTGCGGCCAGCTTTCCGACGACTGCCCCTCTTTGTAGGCGCATTCCGTGATCAGCAGATCCGCTCCCCGGGCCAGGATCACGGCGTTTTCGCAGTACCCCGTGTCAGGACAGTAGGCGATGATCCGCCCGCCCGTTTCCAGACGATACCCCAGCGTCAGACCCGAATGGAGAAGCGGCAGAGACTGAACGGGAAAAGGGATCGACGCCGCTTCCCGGGGCAGTTCGAGCATGTTTGCCGGATAGGGCAGGGCCTCAAGCGGGACGGTGAATGGAGCATTCACGAACGTTTGGAGAACGGCCCGGCCGCCGGTGGGACAGCAAAGGGTCAATCCGCCGAAAAGCGAGAATTTGGTCAGGGTATGAAGGCCCGCAATGTGATCCAGATGAAAGTGGCTGAGGAAAAGGAATACGGGCCTTGCGTCGCCGGGCTTCAGAAAACGATCCAGCTTGGCAAGCCCGTAGCCCGCGTCCAGAACAAGGACCGCTTCGGGAGTCTTGATCAGAGTGCAGATGGTATTCCCCGTATCCGTGTCATACCAGCCGTTTGTTCCTAAGAAAATGACCTCCATGCAATCTTCGCTTTTCTCCCTGTGGCGCGCCTCAGGACAACAAGAGGAAATAACGGCAAATGCTCTTCTTATTTCAACGCTTGCAAAAATTTCTTATCGCTCAAAACCGCGACAACGGCCTTGTTCATCATGATATAGGCATTCTTTTCCAGCTTTGCGGTGTCGGTGTTTTCCAAAGCCGGCATGGTCACCACAAACTGGTTTTTGTAGGATAGGACGTCATTTTTCTTCACCAACACGCTGAATTTAAATTCTGCATCCGTCCAGGAATCGATGATCAACTCCATATCCGGAACATTCGCTTCCGGCGTTTGATACAGAACACCCATCCCGGCAGACCAGAAGGCGTCCCGGAAGCAATCCATGACATAGTACTCGAGAGAAACGGAGGCTTTGTAGGCGACCGTTTTAGCGGGATTGTAATAGGTCCATGAATGGGTATTTTTATCCAGATTGACCACCTGATAGAGATCGATCTGCTTTCCCTTGTACGGTCCGGCGACTGAAGCCGGTATGTCCGGTTTAAAAAGGTGCCTGTGAACATTCACCGTTGTTTCCGCGCATCCCGTCAAAAAAACGGCAAAGAAAAATAGACTGATCATGCAAAGGAATCTTTTTGTTCCGAAGATTTTTCCCTTCCCGACGCGATTCACCGCCTGTCTTGCTTTCATCTTCACAGTTCCCCTTTCCGCGAAATTTTTGTTGCCTACAGCAGGATTTCAATGTCCGAAATCGGATAGGCCATGCAGGGATGGATATATCCAAAGGCCCGGTCCGACTTCCTGAGCTTGACGCCGCTTAGCTGGTAAACTTTTCCGGAAAGCAGTTTTGTCC
>JAQVQT010000243.1 GCA_028701435.1 Smithellaceae bacterium
GCTACCGGATTCAGGCCAAAGACGCGGACAACCTGCTGTCGGACTTTTCCGATCCGATTGCCGTGACCACCAAACCGAGGCCGCAGCCGCCCGAGAACCTTCAGGGGAAATACGAGTCCGCAAAGGCCGTCCTGTCCTGGACGCCCAACAAGGAATCGGACATTTCCCATTACGTTGTGTACGAGAAAAAGTTCATCGGGGCGGAAAAAATCGCAGAAACGAAAACCGCTTCCTATTCGGACGGAACGCTGGCCCCGGGAAAAAGCAGGAAATATGTCGTTTCCGCCGTTGACCGGAGCGGACTGGAAAGCGACGTCAGCGCGGAATGGACGGTTTCAGCCAAATGACAAAGACCCCTTCAGGCCGCTTCGTGCCGTAATCGAATATTCACCGTCCGCAACATTCATTGGCCCGGATCTGTCTTTGTGCCGGCCGCCGGAAAACATCAAAGGAGGAATCAACATGTCTTTACTGGCCTATTTAAGCCCATCCTGGCGCGATGAAGCGCTGCAAAGGCTTCAGTCGGAGCTCACCCCTGAAAAAATGAACAACGTCACCACCTCTATGTCCAACATTTATAAAAACTGCCCCGGCGGCAGCGAACAGTTTCTTTTTGTCGAATGCAAGGACGGGAAGGTCACCCGTGTTGAAACGGGTTCGGGTGAACCGCCGCAGGCGGAGTTCCGCATTATCGGCGACTACGAAACCTTCGCCCGGATTTCCCGCGCGGAGCTGGGCTCGCAAAAAGCGTTGATGACGGGGAAACTCAAACTCAAAGGCAACCTGGCCCGCGCGCTCAGACTGGCAGCCGTCGCCGACCGCCTGAATAAAGTTTTGTCCCGAATTCCAACCCAATACTAAAGGGAGACGACCCCATGACCAGAATTCTAGACCCCCATGATCCCTATTACATCGACAACCCCGGCCGGGTCAAAGCGATCCAGGCCGAAATGGCCCGGCGCGGCATTGACGTATATCTCGGCTCGCGCATCCGCACCATGAGCTTCGTTCTCGACACCTTTTGCCCCTGGCGCAGCTACGTGATCATTCCGCCGGAAGGACAGCCCACCTATTTTACGTTCGTGGTGGACGCCCTGCGCGTGGCGGATGAAACCTGGATCGATTCCGACCATGTCCGCGCCTACGGCCCGATGGGCGGCATGGACCAGGTGTCGGCGATCACGGACTTCATCAAAGAGGAGCTCGGCATCCGGAAGGGTCGCCTGGGCTTTGAAGACGGCATCTCCACCTACACCGCCGAGGGAAATCTTTCACACTGGGAATACACGCATTTTAAAGACGCGCTTCCCGATTTTGAATGGATCAACTCGCACGACATCGTGGACACTCTGTCGCTCATCAAGGACAAGGGCACGATCGAGCGCTTCCGCACGGCGTCGTTGATCGTCGACGAAGGCCACAAGGCGGCCCGCGCCGCGCTTACAAACGGCGGCTACAAAGGCATGACGGAAACCGTGATTGCCGGCATCGCCGCACTGGCGATGCGCAAGGCGGGCAGTGTGTCGGAATGGAATTTCGCGGGACTCAACGAAATTTCCAGCGGTTTCCGCACGGGACTGGGCGCCTGCACACCGCCCACGACCAAAGAAATCCAGGCGGGCGAGCCTCTGATGCTGGATTTTCACGCCATGTTCAAACTGGCGCTGGGCGACCACTCTCACAATTACCTCATCGGACCCGCCACCCGCCGCCAGCGCTGGCACGCGGATAATTTTGTCGCCATCATTCAAAAAGTGATTGACAACTACCGGGCGGGAACAACGCCCGGAACACTGGCCGCCATCATGATGGACTTTGCCGAGTCGCGCGGCTGCGGTGATTTTATCCAGCCCGCCTGCGAGCACGGCATCGGCCTTTTCGGCGACGAGTGGCGCATCGGCGCCGTCGTCAATCCCGACCTTCCCTACTGGACGGATCAAGATCATGTCTATCAGGAAAACGAGATGGTCGTCTGCGCGATGCAGTACGCCTCACCGGATGAGCATATCGGATTTCGCTATGAAAACGACATCGTCATCACCCGCGACGGATGCGAAGTTCTGTCGAAATACCCGCTGGGGATCGAGGAGATATCGTAGCGCGGGAAAGACGCGGACATCATGAAGGGCAACCGTCTTCCCTGGCCGATCGATCTGGCGGGATTTTACTGGCGGCGGAAAATCCGCGGGCAGTCCATCCCGCTGCTGGCGAGCTTCAAGGTGACGCACCGCTGCAATCTGTCCTGCCGCGCCTGCCCCTTTCATCTGCATGCGGATCAAAACCACATGTCCCGGAATGCGGCCGTCCGCGCCCTGGAGGACTTGCGCCGCCTCGGAACGCGCATCGTCGTTTTTGAAGGCGGGGAGCCGCTGCTGTGGCGCGACGACGGATACCGTTTGCATGATTTGGTGAAGTATGCCCGCCGTCGTTTCCTGCGCGTGGCGGTTACCACCAACGGCACGCTGCCGCTGGACGTTCCCGCCGACACGCTCTGGGTCAGCCTCGACGGATGGAAGGAAACGCACGACGATCTGCGCTGCGGATCCTTTGACGCCGTTTATTCCCGCCTGAAGGAAACCAGGCATCCCCGTGTTTTTGTCCACTGCACCATCAACCGCATCAACTGCAGAGACCTGGAACAACTGGCAGAACACGTCCGCAGCCTTCCGGCGGTGAGGGGAATGACCTTTCAGTTTTTTTATCCGTACGGCCTGGGCGAAGACGACCTTGCCCTGGCGCCGGAAGAGCGCCGGGCCGCCGTCGAGACGCTGCTTGCACTCAAGAAAAAAGGCTATCCGGTCTGTCAGTCATCCGCCCGGCTTCGGGCCATGATCAACAACCGCTGGCGCTGCCATGAGGACCTGCTGATCAACGTGGATCCGGACGGCGCCATCACCCGGGGCTGCTACGTCAAGAGCCGGGGAACCGTAAACTGCGACGCCTGCGGCTTCACGCCGGTTGCCGAAGCCTCCGGAGCACTGGACCTGATGCCCGGTTCGCTGTGGGCGGGCTGGAAATTGTTTTTGAAGTGACGGGTGACCCTATGATGATACATCCCAGATGAAG
>JAQVQT010000244.1 GCA_028701435.1 Smithellaceae bacterium
CAAACGCTTCAGGAATGGGAAGCGCAAATTCTTTTTCGGGTTGAAAAGCATGGAAGAAAAAAAAACCGTTCGTTTGACGGAAACCGTATCGAGCGCGGGTTGAGCCTGCAAGATCGGTCCGGGGGACCTGTCCGACATTCTCAGCGATTTGCCGCTCATCTCCGATCCGAAACTGGTGACCGGGTATGAACATGCGGAAGACGCGGGCGTGTATAAAATCACCGACGACCTGGCGCTGGTGCAGACCGTGGATTTCTTCACCCCGACCGTGGATGATCCCTTCACCTTCGGTCAAATCGCCGCCGTCAATGCCTTAAACGACATTTACGCGATGGGGGGCACTCCGCTCACCGCCATGAACATCGTTTGTTTTCCCATTAAGACGATGGACAAATCGGTGCTGCGCGACGTTTTGCGCGGGGGGCTGGACAAGATGCGCGAAGCGGGCGTGCTCCTGGTCGGCGGCCACAGCGTGGAAGACAACGAAATCAAATACGGTCTGTCGGTGACCGGCACGATTCATCCGGACTGCGTGCTGTTCAACCGCGGCGCCCGCCCCGGCGACCGGCTCATTCTGACCAAGCCGCTGGGCACGGGCATTGTCGCGACGGCCATCAAGGCGGGGGCGGCCGGGCAGACGCTTGTCGAACAGGCAACGCGCTGCATGACGACGCTCAATAAAAAAGCGGCCGAGCTGATGATCGCGGCGGGAGACATTCATTCCTGCACGGATATCACGGGCTTCGGTTTTCTCGGACACGCCTGTGAAATGATTGAAGGCAGCGATGTCGGCCTGCGGATCGAGGCGTCCAGAATTCCGATTCTGGAGGGCGTGCTGGATCTCACTCAAACCGGCTACCTTCCCGGCGGTCTTTACCGCAACCGGAACTACCGCCTTCATCAGGTCGAGAAAGCTCCGTCCTGTCCGGACTGGATTTTTGACGTCTGCTTTGATCCGCAGACGGCGGGAGGTCTGTTGTTCAGCCTGCCTTCCGAGAAGGCGGAGCCTCTTGCGGCCGCCATGCGCCGGGCGGGCATCACGGACGCGGTCGTCGTGGGCGATGTGGTCAGTGATGACCCGGGTAAAATTCTCATGGAGTAAAGTCCTTTGAATCGCTTGCCCTTCAAAAGTGAGACTGAGCGGAATGTCAAAAAGCTCCTCGAGCTCGCGCATTCGGACGATTCGCTGCTGTTGCTGATGTACGGCAGCCCGGATCCGGACGCAATCGCTTCGGCCATGGCGCTTCGCGAAATCCTCCTGCGGACCAAAGGTCTTTCCAAATGGGTTTTTGCGGCGACGGAGCCGATCCGCCGTCAGCAGAACCGGGAACTGGCGCAGGCGATGCGCCTCAACATTCGGCTTCTGAATCAGGTTGATGCCGGCGCCTACCGGCTGGTTGCGCTGGTGGACGCACAGCCTTCTTTTTTTGGAGATTCCCTCCCGGCCCGCGAGCCGAATATCGTCCTGGATCATCATCCCCGCGAGGGCGGCTGGCAGGCCGAACTTGCCGACATTCGGCCCTCGTACGGCGCGCTCTCGACGATTTTAACGGAATACCTGCTGGCCGCGCGGGTGCGCATTCCCCGCAATCTGCACACGGCGCTGCTTTACGGCATCAAGACGGACACGGATAATTTCGACCGCGAAACGATTGCCGAAGACATTCGCGCCTACACCTATCATTCCCGGCACGCCAACCTGCGGCTGATCCGCCGGATCGAACTCAATCAGACGCCGCGCAGCTATCTGAAATATTTCGACCACGCGTTTCATTCCATGACGCATTTCCGCGGACGCCGCATCGGTTTCCTGGGGTACGTGGAAAGTCCGGATGTCTGCGTGCAGGTGGCGGATTTTTATCTGCACGTGATCGGCACGTCGTATGTGGTGGTCGCGGGAATCGTGAACGACCGGCTGGTCATTATTTTTCGGGGCGACGGCTATCGCCAGGACTGCGGCGCGATGGCGCAGCAAGCCTGCGGCCAGATCGGTCAGGGGGGCGGTCACCGCAGCGCCGCCCGCGTGGAAATTCCCCTGGACGTTCTCAAGGCGGAGCTGCGGGGAGATTTGTCCCCGCAGAGCGTGGAGCGCTTTCTTCATCAATGCCTGAGAAAAAGCCATCCGCGCAAAGAGGGGCCGCCGGCCCAAAACGGAAAGGAGAAAACATGAGAGATATCGGGTTTCACAAGGAAACGGTCACCGGACGGTACCTCAATCCCTTTGACGGATTTGAACCCAAAGACCTGACGATTGAAGAGCGCTACGACGAAACCACCGGCGTGGCCAGCCGCATTCTTCCTTACCGGGTGAGGCCCGCCCAGAAGCCGGACACCGTCGTCTATCTGGAAAAATCGCCGGAATCCATCTGTCCGTTTTGTCCGGAGCTCTTTGACAAAATCACACCCCGGTTCACGCCGGACATCATCGAAGGCGGAAAATTTACCAGAGGCGGCGCCTTTCTGTTTCCCAACGCGTTTCCCTACGATGCGACCAACACGGTGGCGATCTTTTCGCACCGCCACTTCATGGCGCTGGATGAATTGACGCCCGACACCATGCGCGACGGCTTTGCCGTCTGTCGGGATTATTTTTACCGAATGGCCGAACTGCACAAAGGATTCCAGTTTGGTTCGATCAACTGGAACTACATGCCGCCCGCGGGCGGCGGACTGATTCATCCCCACCTGCAGACGATCGCGGGCAAAAAACCGACCAATTTCATGCGGCGACTCCTGGCCAGCGCGCAGAATTACGAAGCCGCCTTCAGGGGCGGCAATCTGTGGAAAGACCTGCTGGATCGGGAGCAGGACGCAGACGAGCGTTTTATCGCCTCGACCGGCGTCGTGTCGTGGCTTGCCGCTTTCTCGCCCAAGGGCATGGCCGGGGAAGTTGATTTTTATTTCAGGGAGAAAACCTCGTTTTTTGATCTGACGGAGGCCAATTTTGAAGAGCTGCTCAAAGGTCTTTCCCGGGTCTTTCTTCACATGTATGTCAATAATTTCATGAGCTTCAATCTTTCCCTGTACGCGCCGATGATGCCGGAGAAAAACTTCTGGGTGCAGGG
>JAQVQT010000245.1 GCA_028701435.1 Smithellaceae bacterium
ATCAATCACTTCCTGGATTCCGGTTCGCGTGCCCTTCAGGGTATTCACCGGAATGACGAATAGGGGAGTTATGCAAAGCTCTCGCCTCATTCCTCATGATTTGCGCGCCTTGCCTGCGGAGCTTTTTTCGAAGCCGCCTGAATTTGCCATGATGTAGACTTTTTACGAGTTCATCAACAAGTCACCCTGAAACAGTTCTAGACATCCGTCTCTGTTTTTAAATGGCGGCTGTCGTTGATCGCCTCAATGTGCGTTTCTCCGTCCTCAATGCGAATCTGTGTACGGGAGGCGTTGTCCACACAGGTGCTGCGAAATTCGGACAGGCTGATTTTTCTCAGACGGCACAAAATCGTCGCGATGGTAAAGTTGTGCGAGACGACCAGCGCGTTTTGTTCGGCGGCGATCAGTTTTTCAATGGACCGCCAGGCCCGATCCTGCAATTCGGCCAGCGATTCTCCACGCGGCATTTTGACGGATGCCGGATCGGTAATCCAGCGGTGTAGAAACTCCTTTTCACCGGCCATCAACTCTGTGAACGTCAGGCCTTCAAAATCCCCCATATTCATTTCCATCAGCTCGTGGTGGATTTCAATCTTTCGTCCATGAAACCCGTTGATGATTTCGGCGGTCTGACGGGCTCTTTTCAGGGGGCTGGCGTAAATCGCGCCGATAGACGCATCTGCAAGCGACAAAGCCAGCTTCCGGGCCTGCTCGATGCCGGTCGCGCTGAGCTCAATATCGGTTGTTCCCTGAACGCGTTTTTCTTTATTCCAGAGGGTTTCGCCGTGACGAATCAATATCAGTTGCATAAGCTTTTGGAATCTTTGACCTTTCTATTTTTGCGGCCGCAAGCCGGTTGATTCTCTGAGACCTTTTTGAACTAACAAAACCAACATTTTTGTTATTCCCGCGAATACCCTGATAACCTGAAGGTCACGCGAGGGCACAAGTGCGGGAATCCAGTTTTTTCAAGGACTTCCTGGATGCCGGCCTGCGCCGGCATGACGATTAAAGGGGTTGTGCACAGCTCTCTCTATGTCCGGTAACTGTTTAACCTCGCCTGCGCCTCCTCGGCCTCGCGGATCACGCGGTCGATCAGCTCTTTGGTGGTCGGGTTGTCCGTGATGCCGCCGCAGCACTGCCCGGCAAACAGGATGCCGCCTTCCACATCGCCGTCGTTGAGGGCTTTGAGATGCTTCATATTGCCCACCGCCTGCCGCGCCAGCACCATCAGGGGGTGGCCTTCCTCGGCGCGCAGCATTTCAATGCTCAACCCCAGAAATTTGGCAAACGACAGGTTCATCAGACGCTTGACCAGCAGGGCCCCTTTCACGGCTTCCACCACCGGGAAGCCCCGTTTCATCATCGCCAGGGCTTCCTTCGTCTTCAGCACGCGGCCGTCCATGCCGTCAAAAACATTGTCATAGAGGGTATCCTGCTCGGTTGCCTCCATGCACAGGCGCTTGAAGTTGTCATGCACCATGCTTTCCCTGACCACCATGAACCGGCTGCCCATGGAAATGCCGTCCGCGCCGAGCGCGAGCGCCGCCGCAAGGCCCCGTCCGTCATAAAATCCGCCGGCGGCAATCAAAGGCACTTTGACCATGGAGGCAACCAGGGGAATCAAAACCATGGAGGTGGCCGCCGCGCCGTGCGCCGCCGCTTCGTGGCCGGTAATGACCAGCGCGTCGCACCCGAGCTGCACCGCCTTGGCCGCATGCCGGGCAATGGCGATCGTCCCCACGACTTTCCCGCCGTAGGCATGCACGTCGTTGACAAACCAGGGTTTCCCCAGCGAATAGTTGATCACGGGAACTTTTTCTTCAATGGCGACGGCGATATTTTCCTTTGCCCCCGGTCCCACGAGAATCTGATTGATGCCGAAAGGCCTGTCCGTCATCTGCCGAATCCGGCGGATGTTTTCACGCGTCTCCTTCGGATTGCAGCGCGCGATGGCCAGAATCCCCAATCCTCCTGCGTTGCAAACGGCGGAGACCAGTTTGGGCTCCGTAATCCAGTTCATTCCGGCCAGCATAATGGGATGCTCAATGCCGAACATCTCGGTCATTCTTGTTTTGAACATAAACTTTTCCTCCGATGGCGGATTTCACATTCCTGTTTTTTTGCGTCGCGAATCATAAGAGAAGCGGGGGTCGTTGTCAAAACAAATTTCCGCCGGGCGAAGCTTCGGAATATGCATTTGACTTTTGAGCCGGTCCAAATTAAGTTTTAAAAACTGAAAACAAGCTCGGGCCAAGTGCGGGCTTGAGGAGATGCATGAAAAGAAAAAAACGCATTGTTATTACAGGCATGGGAACAAAAAATGCCATTGGCGGCAGCGTTTCCGAATTTGCCCGCGCGTTGCGTGAAGGTGTCTGCGGCATCTCGCCGATCGATCTTTTCGACACTACGGAATTCCGCACGCACAAGGGGGGGCAGGTAAAGGACTTTGATCCCCGCCGGTCGATTCCGGAAGAGTTTTCTCTCAAAAGAATGTCCCGCGCCGATGCTCTGTCCATGGCGGCGGCCCTTGAGGCCCTGACCGATGCCGGCCTTTACCCCTTACAGGAAAACATTAAAGAAAACATGGGAATAGCTATTGGGGGCGGCGCGGGAGGGCTTCTGGAAGCTGAAAGTTTTTATGCGGAGATGTTGAAAAAAGGGAAAAAGCGTTCGAAGTATTCTCGCTTGTCTTCTTTGTTTTGCGCCTCGTCCGCGGACCGTATCGCCTCCGGTCTGGAGCTTTCGGGCCCGAGGGCCACCTTTATGACGGCCTGCTCGGCGGGCGCCACCGCGCTGGGCTATGCCAGGGACCTGATGTTGAATGGTCATGCCGGCATCATGCTCGCGGGCGGTGTGGAACCGATGTGCCGGCTCACCTACGCCGCCTTCAACGCGCTCAAATCCGTGGACGAGGATGTCTGCCGGCCTTTTGACAGGAACCGGTCGGGGCTTTCCCTGGGCGAGGCGTCCGCCATTCTGGTTTTGGAGCCTCTGGAGGCGGCGCAAAACCGCGGCGCGAAAATTTACGGTGAGCTGATGGGGTATGGCGTCACCTGCGATTC
>JAQVQT010000246.1 GCA_028701435.1 Smithellaceae bacterium
CGTAGGAGTCTCCCGGATGGTTCTGCCGAATGCAGGCGACCTTCATTCCCGCAATGTCGTATTCGCTCCCGGGTTCGAGGGTGTGGAAGCGGATATCCGCCCTCATGACCGAAAGCGGTACGGGAAAGCAGGGTTCATCCTGCTGCCGGATAAAGATTCGTTCGAGGTCGTCATGGCCTCCATAAATGTGGATGTGATGGTCCGGCAGAAAGGCGGGTGTAAAAAAGGGAAAGCCCTGAATGTGATCCCAGTGGGGATGCGATATAAAAATATGAAACGTGTCGGGCAGATTCTTCTGTCCGGACATTTTGGCTTTCATGTAGGCGTTGCCGAAATCCCGCAGTCCCGTTCCCGCATCGCAAAGCACATAGACTTCCATGCCCCGCAGTTCAACGCAGGAGGTATTGCCGCCGTAACTTCCCCGAACGGGAAACGGCAGTTCATTCTGAATGAAGGTTTTAATCGCGTCATCCGTCTCCAGCGGATGAGTCCGTGAGGCCTGAATGGCCTTGAAAATTTTCGTCTCGATCGCCCCCGAGGTGATCGAGGCGGGCAGGGATCCTCTTGTGCCCCAGAAATAAACCTGCATTTTCCTTCCCCCGCATCTTTTCCGGCATTGATTCCATTGCAAAGACGAAAGCATTTTGTCATATTGTCGCCCGCATCGCAACGAGAATTATCCGTATCGACGGTTACGACATGGAAAGGAGGTAGGACCGGAGATTGACCCGCGCATTGACCAGGTTGAGCTTTTTCCGGATATGGTTTCGATGGGTTTCCACCGTTTTCAACGAAGCGGCAAGCAGGACGGCAATCTCCTTGTTGTTTTTTCCTTTTTTGATCAGGTCCAAGATCTGGATCTCCCTGGGCGTCAGATCCGCGTGCGCGGCGTGAAGGTTTTTCATGAATGGGGAGACGATCTCCCGCAGATGCTGCTCCAGAATCTGAAGGTGGTTTTTGTTGCGGTCCTCCAGGTTGGCCTGCTTCAACTTTTTCAAGGCGGGAAGAATCAAATCATTCACATTGGCCTGCAATTTCTCTTCGATGTCCTTCTGATCTTCGTTGCGCTGCTGCATTAAAACGCGCAGGGCGATGTTGGCGTCCTGAAGGTTCTCGGCAAAACGCTTCAGATCGTTTTCGGTCCGCTTCTGATCGGTGATGTCCATGCCGGTGCCCACGATGCACAGCCGTCCTTGGTAAGACAGGCGCTTCGCGTGAAACCGAAACGTTTTGCGAACCCCGTTTTTGAAAGTCATTTCCGTCTCCATGGAGATTTCCCCGCGGCGAATAATCTCCTGAATCCGCTGAAGCGATTCTTTTCTGTGGTTTTCAGGCAGGAGGTCGACCACCGGTGTCTCCCGGATTTCGCCCGCCGAATATCCGGTCATGATTTCCAGATTGTCATTCCAGCGGAGAAGTTTCCCCTGTTCGTCGAGCACGAAAAACAGTCCCGGCAGGCTTTCCACGACGGTCTGGCTGAAGTTCCGCTCATAAAGCAAGTGCTCCTCCGCCTGCCGGCGCCGGGTGATGTCGCGCACGATGCAGACGATGCAGAAGATCTTCCCGTTTTTCACAACGGGGGTCGCGGCGGTTTCGATGTATCGCCGTGTTCCGTCCTTTGTGAAGATGATATAGTCCGACGGGTCAACGGTTTTTCCCTCCAGGATGGAAGCCAGCTTGGCGCTGGCTGTAGCGTAGCAACCGGGATCCATCACATTTTTGATCTTGGCAAAAGGTTTGCCGATAAACTCCAACGGATGATAGCCCAGGTTTTTTTCCACCGAGGGAGACATGTTCAGTATCCGCAGGTCCGTGTCGAGCATGAAAATGACATCCGACACCTGCTCAAAGCTCAGCCGGTATGTTTCCTCCAGACTCCGGAGCTCCTCGTTGGCTTTTTCCAGCTCCTTAATTTTCTTTTTCATGGCCACTCCGCGTGAAATCCGTTCACGGATGATGATCGGTTATCTAAAGCTTTTTTCAGGCCGAGGCAAGATAAAAGTCTGAACAAAACGCTTTTCGGCGCCAAGGAAAGCGCTGGAGCGTCACCGACACGGGCGCCGGGCCTGATTTTGCCCTTCAGCATCATTATCCGTTGATGAATTTTGAGAAATATGCCACATTGCCGGACATCATCATGGAATCAGCGGCTCGGTGCCGGGAAAACGGCCGGCCGTGGCCCGGGACATCACGGGCCAAGACCGGAGAACCATAAACTTCTCTGCGCGAGGGCGTCGCTGACGGGGAGCGCTGATGGACGATTGTCGCGTGCAGCTGGCCAATCTTGTGGACACCCGGGACCCCAAAGCCGTCCGGGACGAAATCCATACGATTGCCGGTCTGATGTTTCCGCGGTTTGACTTTGCGCATTTTGACAGGGCCTGTTCCGACGTGGTTGCCCTTTTTCACGGAAACTATCCATCCTATCGCTCCTGCAACGTCAGGTACCATGATCTCAGCCATACCCTCTCGGTCACGCTGGCCGTCGCCCGCCTGATGCACGGGGCCGTGGAAGCCGGACAATCGCTCACCGAAAAAGACCTGAACATGGGATTCATCAGCGGTCTGATGCACGATACCGGCTATATTCAAGAAACCTCCGACCGGCAGGGGACCGGGGCGAAATACACGCAGGTTCATATCAGCCGCAGCATCGCGTTTCTTCAAGACTATTACCGCAATGATCCGGCGTTCCAAAACGAACTGGATGCGTTTCGGGACATCCTGCTGTGCACGGGCCTCAACACGCAGGTGCAGGCCATCCGATTTGAAGGCGCGACGGTGGAGCTGCTGGGGAAAATCCTGGGGACGGCGGATCTTCTGGGTCAGATGGCCGATCGTTATTATCTGGAAAAGCTGCCGGATCTCTTCGATGAATTTGCGGAGGCCGGCATCACGACTTTTGCCAGCCGGCTCGACCTTTTGGACAAGACTCGGGGATTTTATCAAATGACCCTGAAGCGCTTCGCGGATGAATTGGGAAACACACTTCGGTTTTCCCGCTTTCATTTCCGAAAGCGCTGGGGCATCGACGAGGATCTCTACATTAAAAGCATTGAAAAA
>JAQVQT010000042.1:0-10361 GCA_028701435.1 Smithellaceae bacterium
AAAACGTCATCCGCGAAAACATCGCCGTGGCGGAAGCCCCCAGTTTTGGTCTGTCCATTTTTGAATACGCTCCCAAAAGCCACGGTGCGGAGGATTATCTGGCGCTCTGCAAGGAAATCATCCGCAAGCGGTCCGCCGCGTGATCCAAACGGGCAAGGCAAGGAAAACAGCATAAAGAAGATATTAAAAACCAGTTGACGGTCTCATGAGAAGTTGGGGGGGGTCATGTTATCATTTTGGACTTGACGCCTGCCCTTCAGGGTATCCGGAATCCAGTCATTTCAATATGTCCTGGATACCGGCACTCGTGCCCTTCAGGGTATTCGTCGGCATGACAATGATTTGAACTTTTGGCCACAGCATTAAGAATGGTTTATGAAAAAGATTTTCTCGCTGTGTTTGATATTGTGCCTTTTTCCGTTTGTCAGTCCGGCGGCGGAGAAATCGGTCTGGGTTACGGCGGAAGGGGAATGCGTTCAGGGAGAGATGGACACCTTAAAAGAAGTCAAAGGCAGAGCCAGACGCGACGCCCAGAATAAGGCCGTGGAAATGGCCGTGGGAACATTCATAAAGTCTCACACGCTGGTTTCCAACGCCCAGATTGCCGAAGATCTGATCTACGCCGCCGTTCGGGGAATAATCACCAAAGAAAAAATTCTTTCCTCCGGCTGGGATGCCCGGGAAAGAAATCTCTATAAGATCAGGATTCAAGCCCTGGTCGAGCCTGTTTATCCCGAAAAAGGACAAGGTCTTTCCGTAAAACTTTCCCTTTCCAAAACGGATTTAAAAGAAGGCGACGAGGTGAAAATTTTCTATACCGTGAGCGAAGACGCCTACGTCTATATTTTTTCCGTCGCCGCGGACGGGTCCGTAACGCTGCTTTTGCCCAATGCCGATACGGTTGATCATTACGCCCGGAAGGGGAAGGCTCATCCATTTCCGCCCGACGGCAGCCGCATTCAACTGAAGGCCATGTTTCTGCCGAATCATCAGGGGACTTTTGCCGAGGAAAGAATCAAAATCGTCGCCACGCGAAAAAAAGAACCGCTGCTTTCTCTGGGTTTTCAAGAAGGCGTTTTTCAGGTATATGACGAAAAGTCGACGGGGATGATCAGCGATCTTGTCCGGAGGCTCAATCAGATCGATCTTGCGGACTGGTCCCAGGCCAGCGCAGTATATCAATTGAAAAAATAGCAAAGGAGATTGTATGAGACTGAAAGACAAGGTAGCCATCGTAACGGGATCGGGACGCGGCATCGGAGAAGGCATTGTGATGCGTTTTGCCGAAGAAGGCGCGAAAATCATCGTGAATGACGTCAACGAAGCGGATGCCTTGGCCGTGGTGGAAAAGATCCGGGCCAAAGGCGGTCAGGCGGTTGCCGTTCTGGGCAGCGTGTCCGACCGGGAGGTGGTCCAGAAAATGGTCGATACGGCCGTCGCTCAATTCGGCACGCTTGACATCATCGTCAACAACGCCGGCATCACCCGCGACGTGATGCTGCACAAAATGACGGACGACCAGTGGAAAGCCGTCATTGACGTGAATCTGACGGGCGTGTACTACGGCATCCAGTGCGCGGGCCGCGTCATGCGCGAGAAAAAGTACGGCAAGATCGTCAACATTTCCTCGACCAGCGCGCTGGGCAACGCGGGCCAGCTGAACTACTCGGCCTCGAAAGCGGGCGTCATCGGCATGACCAAAACCGCGGCCAAGGAACTGGGGCCGAAAAACGTAAACGTCAACGCCATCGCGCCGGGCATGATCTGGACGGACATGCTGAAAGGCATGCCCCCGGACGTCCTTCAGCAGATGGACATGATGCTGCCGTTCATCGTTCCACTGAACCGGAAAGGCTCGCCGCAGGACATCGCCAATCTGGCGCTGTTTCTGGCATCCGATGAAAGTTCGTTTATCACCGGGCAGATCATCTTCTGCGACGGCGGGATGAAGATGTAAAAACAAGGCGATCCGGCGCGAGGCGCCCGGTTTTTAAAACGTCCGCGGCGGTTTTCCGCATGACATGAATGAAGGAGGCGAAGATCATGAAACCTGTTTTCAACTTTTCCGGCAAGACGGCGATTGTAACCGGAGCGGGCCGCGGAATCGGCCGCGTCATTGCTCTGAGCCTGGCCCAGGCCGGCGCGAATGTGGTGCTGTGCAGCAGGACGAAAGCGGAGATCGACGCCGTCGCCGGCGAAATCTCCGGCAACGGCGGCAAAGCTCTGGCGGTGGCGACCGATCTGACGGTTCATGAACAACTGGAGAATCTGGTCGATGCAACGATCAAAGAATTCGGCCGGGTTGATATTCTGGTCAACAACGCCGCCCGGAGCTTTCTGCGAGGACTGCTCGATCTTCGCGAGGACGGCTGGGACAAGTGTTTCAACACCAATGTAAAGGCCGTCTGGCTTTTAAGCCGCCTGGTCGCGCGAAAAATGATGGAACAAAAAAGCGGGAAAATCATCAACATTACCACGGTCGGCGCGGAAAAAGCCGAAGTGGGCATGGCGGCTTACGGCTGCAGCAAAGCGGCGCTCAAGCATCTGACCCGCTGCATGGCACGGGAGTGGGCACAGTTCGGCATCAATGTGAACGCCGTCGCCCCCGGATTTACCCGAACGGATTTCAGCCGGCCGATCTGGTCCAATCCCGATGTTGAAAAGTTGATTTGCCAGGCCATTCCCAAGGGAAAGATCGGCGAACCGGAAGACGTCGTCGGCGCGGTGCTTTTTCTGGCGTCCGGCGCCGCGGATTATATTACCGGAGAGACTATCTACGTGGATGGTGGAACCATGACCGCGTAGCAACCACACGGGAGGTGCTCCATGAACAGCAAAGGCGTCGTCAGTCCGGTCATTGCGGATATCCGCTCCGGCATGAAGCGCGGGAAAGTGGTGTCCCTGGAGGATGCCATGCATGTGATTCGGGATGGAGACACCGTCGCCATCAATGGTTTTGTCGGCTACTCCCCCGAAGAGTTGCTGCGGGGGCTGGAGGACCGTTTTCTCAAAACGGGTGAGCCGAAAAACCTTACCCTGATCGTCGCCGCCGGCATCGGCGACGGCAAGGAAAAGGGTGTCAACCGGCTGGCGCATGACGGGCTGGTCCGGCGCGTCGTCGCCGGGCACTGGGGATTGATCCCCAAAATGCAGAAGCTCGCCCTCGCGGGAAAAATTGAGGCCTACAACTTTCCCCAGGGGGTGATCACGCATATGTACCGGGATATCGCGGGACACCTGCCCCGAACGATCACGCACGTGGGATTGGGCACTTTTGTCGATCCCCGTCTGTCCGCCGGCAAGGTCAACGCCATCACCACGGAAGATCTGGTCGAACGGATCACCTTCGACGGCAAGGAATATCTGGCGTACAAGACGATGCCGGTTTCGGTGGCGTTTCTGCGCGGCACCACGGCGGATATGGACGGCAACATTACGATGGAAAAGGAGCCGCTGACGCTGGAAATGCTGCCGATAGCCATGGCGGCAAAGAACTCGGGCGGGTTTGTCATCGTGCAGGTGGAAAGAATCGCCGACCGCCACGCGCTCAATCCCCGCCACGTCAAAGTTCCGGGGATTCTGGTGGACTGCGTGATCGTGGCCAGGCCGGAAAACCACTGGCAGACTTATTCCACATCCTATAATCCGGCCTTCAGCGGCGAATTCAAGATTCCCACGGCTTCCGTGGAGCCTCTGTCCATGGACGAACGAAAACTCATCGCGCGCCGCGCCGCTTTTGAGCTTCGGCCGAACATGGTGGTGAATCTGGGCATCGGCATGCCGGAAGGCGTGGCCAGCGTCGCCAACGAGGAAGGCATTTTCGATTACCTGACGCTCACGGCGGAAGCGGGCTCGATCGGCGGCATTCCCTCGGGCGGCGGGGACTTCGGCACCGCCACCAACATGGATTGCCTCAACGATATGCACGCCCAGTTTGATTTTTATGACGGCGGCGGCCTGGATCTGGCCTGCCTGGGGCTGGCCCAGATGGATTCCCACGGCAATGTGAATGTCAGTAAATTCGGCCCCAAACTGGCCGGCTGCGGCGGCTTCATCGACATCACGCAAAACGCCAAGAAAATCGTTTTCGCGGGAACGTTTACCGCCGGCGGAACCGAGCTGGCCGTCGAAGACGGAAGGCTGAAAATCATCCAGGAGGGAAGCCTGAAAAAAATCGTCCGGGATGTGGAACAGATCACCTTCAGCGGCAAGACCGCCCAGCAGGGCGAGCAGCAGGTGTTTTACGTCACCGAAAGATGCGTATTCCGGCTGACGTCTGAAGGCGTGGAGCTCATCGAAATCGCGCCCGGCATCGATCTGGAAAAAGACATTCTGGCGCATATGGAATTCAAACCCATCATGAAGAACGTCCGCCTGATGGATGAGCGGATTTTCAAGCTTCCGCCGATGGGACTCAAGGATGATCTCCTGAGCATTCCGATCCCCGAGCGCCTCACCTACGATCCGGCGACCAACATCTTTTATGTTAATTTTGAAGGTCTCCACGTCCGCAGCAAGGACGATATCGAGGCGATCCGTTCCCGCGTGGCGGAAGTGTGCGGCCCGCTGGGCAAGCGTGTCAAGACGATTGTTAACTACGACAACTTTTCGCTTGCGCCGGATCTGGAAGACGAATATGTCAAAATGGTCAAATATGTCGTGTCCGAATACTACAGCGACGTCACCCGCTACACCACCAGCGCGTTTTTGCGCATGAAGCTGGGCGACGAGCTGAAAAAACGGAATCTGGCGGCGCATATTTTCCAGTCCAAGGAAGAGGCCAGACAGGCGCTGGAATAAGAAAGGCTGCAAAGACTGAAGACTGTTAGGCTGAAGGTAAAGTGAGAGTGGAAATTGGGGTTGAAAATATTTCCGCAAAGGGATAAGGGTCATCGGGCGTAAAGAAAAAAGGTCGTACAAACGGTCCGGAACCGTTTAAAATACATTGAAGAAAGAAGAAGAATTATGCCGATTGAAGTCAAGTTGGAAGGCCATGTGGCCGTGGTGACGTTGAATGAAGGGGAAAACCGGTTGAATCTGGATTTCCTGCAGAAGTTTATTGACGCTCTGGATCATGTGGAAAAAGAGACCCAGGCCACCGTGCTGGTGGTTCGGGGAGCGGATGCCAAAATTTTCAGCAACGGCATTGACCTGGAATGGCTGATGCCGATCATGCAGAAAAACGATGTGGCCACCGCCAAGAAATTTATCGAAACGATGATGGCCCTGTTTCGGAAAATCGCCCTCTATCCGCTGACCACCATCGCCGCAATGACCGGGCACGCCTTTGCCGGCGGCGCCATCATGTGCTGCTATTTTGATTTTCGCTTCATGCGGTCGGACCGGGGCTTCATGTGCTTTCCCGAAGTCGATCTGGGCATTCCGTTTCTGCCGGGCATGATGACGGCGATGAAAAAAGCCATTCCCCGCTACAAGCTCGACGAGATGGTTATGACCGGAAAGCGCTGCGCCGCGCAGGAATGCGAGGAGCACCACATCATTACCAAGGCCTGCCATATCGATCAGTTAATGGACGAGGTTATGAAATTTGCCAACCTTCAGAACAAAAGACGCCCGGTCGTTGAACTGATCAAGGCGGAAATGAACAAGGAGATCGTTTACGCGATCGATCATGAGGATCCGCCGATCATCGCGTCCGGTCGATTCTACGTTTAGTCCCGCTCACGCGGGACGAGAGCTAATACTCCGTAGCTTGCTGCGAGGCGGTTGATTCCAATAAGCAGTCTGTGATAAACAATTTTCAGTGTAGGGAACGGTCGCGACCGTTCCCTACGTTAATTTTTTACGCTTTTACATCGCACTTGCACCGAATTGGCGTGCGCGTCCAA
Organism: Smithellaceae bacterium; assembly: GCA_028701435.1. Taxonomy (GTDB): domain Bacteria; phylum Desulfobacterota; class Syntrophia; order Syntrophales; family Smithellaceae; genus UBA8904. Next base: position 5,850 of record JAQVQT010000042.1, read on the forward strand.
ACCTTCCATTTCAGCGAAGTGCCGTGTCTGCGGGGCAAGCTTTTCGAAAGCCGCCTGCGGGAAAGACAGAACGCTCATCCGTTTGTAGAAATCATAAACACCCAGGGGCGAAGAGAACCGCGCCGTTCCTTCCGTGGGCAGAATGTGGTTGGCGCCGGCAATGTAATCGCCGAGGGCTTCCGGCGTATAAGACCCCAGAAACACGGAACCGGCGCTGCGGATGTGCCTCAGGACGTTCGTCGGATTTTCCACCATCAATTCCAGATGCTCCGGCGCGAAGAGATTGGTCAGCGCCGCCGCTTCGTCGATATCGGCCGTGATGATGATCGCGCCGTAGGAAGACAGGGATTTTTGGATGATTATTTTTCGGGGCAGGGTTTTCATCTGCCGTTTGATTTCCCGGGCGACTTCCCGGGCCAGATCGGAATCGGGCGTAAACAAAACAGCCGCCGCCTTTTCGTCGTGTTCGGCCTGCGCCAGCATGTCCGCCGCCGCGAAAACGGGGTCGGCGGTTTGATCGGCGATGATCGCCACCTCGCTGGGGCCGGCGATCATGTCGATGCCCACCTGTCCGAACACCAGTTTCTTGGCCGCAGCGACATAGGCGTTGCCAGGCCCCACGATTTTGTCCACGCGCGGAACGCTTTTGGTCCCATACGCCAGAGCGGCGACGGCCTGCGCGCCGCCGATCTTGAAAATGCGGTCTACCCCGGCGGCTTCGGCCGCCGCGGCAATCAGCGGGGAAAGCCGGCCGTCCTTCACGGGGCTTGCCAGTAGAATTTCTTTCACGCCCGCAAGGCGTGCGGGAATCGCCGCCATCAGGATCGTGGAAGGATAAAAGGCCTTTCCGCCCGGCGCGTAAATGCCCACCCGGGCCAGCGGCAGAATCCTCTGGCCCAGTTCCGCGCCGTCTTCGTCTTTCATCGACCATCCCCTTGCGATCTGCAGACGGTGATACTTTTCAATCCGCGCAGCCGAAAGCCGGATGACCTCCAGGTCCTGCGGTTTGACGTCCGACAGCGCTTCTTTTCTTTCCGCGTCCGTTGCTTCGACGGTTGCCGGCGCCAGGTCGTGGCCGTCGAATTTCCGGGTGTAGGAAAACAGCGCTTCATCCCCCCGCACGGACACCTCCCGAACGATCCTGGCCACGTCTGCCAGCAGCTTCGGCGTAAACGCGCCGCCCCTTGCCCGCAGGGCCCCAAAAAAATCACGGAATTCTTCCGCGTCGGCTCGAAGAATTTTCATTTTATTTTACCCTTTTGATGTCCGCGCCCAGCGCGGAGAATTTCTTCTCGATATTCTCGTAACCCCGGTCGATGTGATAGACCCTCGAAATCTCGGTTTCGCCCCGGGCGACCAGCGCCGCCAGAATCAGCGAGGCGGAAGCCCGCAGATCCGTGGCCATGGTCTGCGCCCCGTTCAGAGCGGGGACGCCGCGCACCACGGCGCTGCCGCCCTGAATCGTGATGTCCGCGCCCATGCGCATCAGTTCGCTCACGTGCATGAAGCGGTTTTCAAAAACCGTTTCCGTGATGACGGAAAGGCCGCTTGCGACGCACAGGTAGGCCATGATCTGCGCCTGCAAATCCGTCGGAAAGCCGGGATGGGGAAGGGTTTTGATGTCCACGCTGGAAATTTTGCTTCCGGCGGCGACGCGAAGCCCCCCTTCCATGGGCTGAATTTTCATGCCGGTGTCCCGCAGTTTGTTGATCAGCGCTTCCAGGTGCTGGGGGATGCAGCCCAGCACATTGATTTCTCCGCCGGTGATTCCGGCGGCGATCATGAAGGTGCCGGCTTCAATCCGGTCGGGAATGATGGCCGCCTCGGTTCCGGACAGTCTGGACACGCCGGTGATGGTGATCACATCCGTTCCCGCGCCGTTGATTTTTGCGCCCATGCCCCGGAGCACTTCCGCCAGATTGACGATTTCCGGCTCCCGCGCGGCGTTGTTGAGCACGGTGGTGCCCTCCGCCAGGGTTGCCGCCATCATGATATTTTCGGTGCCGGTCACCGTGGGCAGATCAAAATAAATATCGGCGCCCTTCAGTCTGCCGGCCCTGGCTTCGATGTAGCCTCCCTGCAGATCCACGGTCGCGCCCATGTCCTGGAGCGCCTTGATGTGCAGATTGACGGGGCGCGCTCCGATGGCGCAGCCACCGGGAAGGGAGACGCGGGCTTTGCCCGTTCGGGCCACCAGCGGTCCGAGAACCAGGATGGACGCGCGCATCGTCTTGACCAGATCATAGGGGGCAACGCTGTTGGTCATTTTTTCAGCGCTGATTTTTATCGTGCCCGCGCCTTCGATTTCCACTCCCATATTTCTCAGAAGCTTGCAGGCGGTTTTGATATCGACCAGGTCGGGAATATTGGAAAACGTGCAGGGCTCTTCAGTCAACAGCGCGGCGGTCAGCACCGGCAGGGCGGCATTTTTCGCGCCGCTGATTTGAACATCTCCGTGAAGCGGCCTGCCGCCGGAAATAACAATTTTGTCCACTTACCTTCTCCTTCCTTTGATGACGCGCGGCAATCCCGCGTAGTCTTCACGCACATCGATGCGTTCGTAAAAATCCTTATGGGCTTCAAAGATGGCGCGAACTTCCTGTTTTTGTCTAGCGCCGATTTCGAGCAAAAGCCAGCCATTTTCTTTTAAGTATCCGTGTGCCTGATATATCAACTTTTCGTAAAATTCCAGACCTGTTTGACCCGCGCGCAGCGCTTCTTCCGGCTCGAAGTTTTTCACGCCCGCGGGCAGGGATTCATATTCCTCCGCTCCGATGTAGGGAGGATTGGAAACAATCATGTCAAACCGCCCGCCAACAGGTTCAAAGAGGTCGCCCTCAAGAAACACGATCGAATGATTCAGTTTCAGGGCCGCGGCATTTTTTTGCGCCGTTTTGAGGACCGCCTTTGAGATGTCCGTGGCGGTGACGGACGCATCGGGGATTTCGCGGGCCAGCGCCAGCGCAATCGCGCCGCTTCCCGTGCCGATGTCCAGAATGCGCGGACGGATCCAGGATTCCTGCCGCACAACGGAAAGCGCCTCTTCGACGATCACTTCCGTGTCGGGGCGGGGAATCAGCACGGAAGGATTTACTTTCAGGACAAAGGACCAGAAAGCCTTCCGGCCCGTAAGGTAGGCCACCGGCTCCCCGCCGGCCCTTCTGGCGATCAACCGGTCAAAGTCGGCCAATTGTTTTTTGCTGAGTGTATCGTCCGGATTTTTGATGAACGCCAGGCGGTCGCACCGCAAAAGAAAAGCCAGCAAAACCTCAGCGTCAAGGCGAGCCGAAGGAATTCCGGCTTCCTCCAGCTTTTGCGTCGCTTCAAAAATGATTTTCCGAACCGTCATTTTTCCCCTTTGCCGCGAGTTGCTTCACCAGGCCGCCCCGATGATTGTCCGATCTATATCTTATTTGGGCCAAATATCCAAACGGCCATTTTTTGATGGCGTGGCCGACGTTTAAAAAGAGATTGACAAAAATTCAAAAATGAGTGATTACTCACTCAACAAAGCGGCATCTGGGAGATGTTTTTATAAATAATTGAAATTACTTGATTTAATAAAATAGAGGATGTTCATTATGCAGGTTCCTGATTTGAAAATGTCGGAAAAAGAAAAAAAGATCCTCGACGCGGCCATTGCCGTCATTTCGGAAAAAGGCTTCAGCGCGGCCAGCACGAGCGAAATCGCGCGCCAGGCCGGGGTCGCGGAAGGGACCATTTTCCGCTACTTTAAAACCAAAAAGGACATTTTGCGCGGCATTCTGATCCATCTGGGCAACGTCATCGCGGAGCCCCTGGTCGTGTACGGCCTCAAAAAGATTCTTTATCAGGACGGCCGGGAAGATCTGCGCGCCGGCATCAAACTGGTCTTGAAAGACCGCATGGCCATCATCGACGCCGTTTTTCCCATGCTGCGCATTGTGATCACGGAGGCCATGTATCATGAAGATATTCGGCAGATCCTCTACGACAAAATCATTTCCCGGGCCGTCGAGGTGTTTGAGGAATATCACCTGGAGATGGTTGAAAAAGGGCTGATGAAGAAGGAAATCGACGCGGTCGTCGCCGGCCGCAGCATACTGGCCAACCTGGTTCTTTTTTTCGTTTACCGCAACCTGTTCGGCCCTATGATCCAACTCGACGATTATGACCGGGAACTGGACCAGGTCATTGACGCCATCATGCACGGAATCGCAATCCCGGCGGTTGGTGACAAAAAATAGAGAAAACGGTTTTTTGTGAGGGTTTTTATGAAAATCAAAATGTCGCGTTTTTTCTTTTTGTGGCCCGTTCTTTTTCTGATGTTCGGTTGCGGCGATAAAGACGCAGCCGGGCCGGAGGCCGCCCCCGTTTTCGTAATTGCCCAAAAGATCGAAAAGAAAACGGTGGCCGGGGTCATCGCCGTCAGCGGAAATATAGAAGGGTCGAAAACCGCAAGGCTGGGTTTCATGGTGTCCGGAAAAATCAATTACATCGCGGCCAGAGAAGGGGCCATGATCGAAAAGGGGC
>JAQVQT010000042.1:10461-12331 GCA_028701435.1 Smithellaceae bacterium
ACGGTGGCCGGGGTCATCGCCGTCAGCGGAAATATAGAAGGGTCGAAAACCGCAAGGCTGGGTTTCATGGTGTCCGGAAAAATCAATTACATCGCGGCCAGAGAAGGGGCCATGATCGAAAAGGGGCAGCTGCTGGCGAGCCTCGATCCCGAAAATTACCGGATCGCCAAGGAAATCGCCGATGCCAACGCGGCCCAGATTCAGGATGAGTACGACCGTCTGAACCTTATGCACGAGCGCGGGAGCATCTCCGAAAGCGACTATTCCAAAATCTCCAACGGACTGAAAATGGCCAGAGCCCAGCAGAGGCTGCACACGAAAAACCTGGCCGAGACCCGGTTGTATTCTCCCTTTCGGGGGGTTCTGCTCAAGCGCGGCGTGGAGGTGGGGGAAATCATCGGCGCCGGTTTGCCGCTCTTCGGCGTGTCGGATATTCGCCTGGTTCATGTGAACGCTTCCGTGCCGGAAACCGATCTGCGCTTCATCAAAATGGGCGTGAAAGCGAAAATTGTTGTCCCGTCCATCGATTCGGCGTTTACAGGCCAAGTGATCGAAGTCGGATCCCTCGCGGAGCCGACCACGCGGGCTTTTTCCGTCCGGATGGAGGTGCGGAATCCCGACGGGACCCTGCGGCCGGGCATGACGGCCGAGATTCAAATCCCGTCCGGCCGGCAGGAGGAAGTGATCCGTGTTCCCGGAGAGGCGGTTTTGCGCGACATGGACAACACGGCCTATGTCTTCGTTGTGGACGAAGTCAAACGGCGGGCCTTCCGGAGAAAAATCTCGCTGGGGAAGATCGACGAAAACGGCATCGCGGTAGCCGCCGGTCTTGTGCAAGGCGAACTGGTCGTGGTCGGCGGCCAGCATAAACTGCAAAACGGATCTTTGGTCGCGCTCAAGCAGGCATTATGAATTTTGTCAAAAAATCACTCAAATATCCGCAGGTCACCCTGTCCATTCTCGCCCTGACGTTTCTGGTCGGCGTGTATTCCCTGATGGAAATGCCGCGCCGCGAAGACGCCAAAGTCAAGGTTCGCGTGGGGCAGGTGATCGCCCTTTATCCCGGGGCCAACGCCCTGCAGGTGGAAGAGCAGGTCACCCGGAAACTGGAGCAGCATCTTTTCCAGTACGCGGAGGTGCGAAAGGAAAAAACGACCTCCGTGACCTCGGACGGCATGGTGGTGATCACCGTCTGGCTGAACAATGACGTCAAGAATTTCGATCCCTTCTGGAGCAAGCTGAACCATCAACTGAACGTCCTGAAGGCCGTCAGCCTGCCGCAGGGGGTGTATGGCCCGATCGTGAATTCGGAGTTCGGCGACACGGAAGCGCTGATCATCGCCGTTGAAATGGACGAGCCCCGATACGCCCAGCTTCGGGACTACGCGCAAAAACTGGAAGACACGCTCCGGACGATGAAAGAGGTTTCGAAAATCAAGCGCATCGGCGAACAAAAGGAGCAGATTGTCGTTTTTACCGACAGCGCGAAGCTTGCGCTCTACGGGGTCCGGCTGGATCAGGTGATGAAAATCCTCCAGTCGCAAAACACGATCGGCCCGGCCGGCGGCCTGAAAACGTCCGATGTCCGCGTCCCGCTTTACACGCAGGGATACTACAAAACGCAAGAGGAGATCGGCAATCAAATCGTCGGCTTCGCGAAAACCGGCGAAGTCGTCCGCCTTCGGGATGTGGCCCGCATCGAGCGGCAGTTCGAGGAGCCTTCGTCCAAAATCATCGTCAACGGCCGGAGCAGCATCCTGATTGCCGTTCAGGCGCACGAAGGATACAACATTGTCGCCTTTGGAAAGTCGGTGGACCGGAAGCTCGATGAAGCGTCCCAATGGCTTCCGGCCGGGGTCAAGCTGAACAC
>JAQVQT010000247.1 GCA_028701435.1 Smithellaceae bacterium
GTCGAGGCCTGGATGCAGCAGCCGCTGATTTCATGGCCGGTGGGTCCCAAAAGCCAGCTGGCGTCGCGCTCCATTCCGAAAGGCTGCCATATCTTTTCCGACAGATAATCGGACAGGTTTTTTCCGCTTGCCGAACTGACCAGCACGCCGATCAAATTGGTTTCTCCGGTCTTGTAAGCCCATTTTGTACCGGGAGGCGCCTCGCGGCTGAGTTTGCGCATGTAGCTCACCGTCACATCGACGCCCGGCTCGGCCTTGTGGGCGTTAAACAAAGCGACATCCGATTTGGGGTCGCCGTAATCTTCATTCCATTTTACGCCGGAGGTCATGGTCAGAAGCTGCCGGATCGTTACGTCGTCGTAAACCGACCCTTTGAGACCGGGAATGTAATCCGAAACCTTGTCGTGAATGCTCTTGATGTAGCCGTCTTTAATCGCCGCGCCGACCAGCGTCGAGGTGAAGGATTTCGCGACGGAAAAGCTGGTCCAGCGTCCGTCGGCGCTGAAATCGAGTCCGTATTTTTCAAGACGGATTTTGCCGTCCTGAAGAATGATCAACGCTGCGGTGCGCTGATCTTTCATGTAGGCATCCACATCCATGCCGACCTCCAGCGGAACTCCGACCGGCAGGGGATGGACATTCTTGCCTGCGACAATTTTCCGGTATTTGGACAGGATCGGAATCCGGTCCAGCGCGCGAAACGTGGCATCTCGCTGCTGGATGGACCAGAAAAGGACATCCTTGTTGGTGGGCATGTTCAGGATTACCCCGCGCAGATCCTTGTCGGCGGTCCCCCAAAAGACGGCGACCGCCACCACCAGCACCATCAATATTCCGATGATCCATTTTCGCATAACAACCCTCCTTTTGTTTTCTTCAAGTGGTGATCGAGGTCATCTTCTTAACGCTGATCTCATCCTCTTGGAAACGGTGCTGCGATACGTGAAAAAACGAAAATAGGTTCAGGGCATTTTAAAAATGCTGACGCCGGGCGGCGGCTGGAACTGGAAGAGTTTCGAGGAAAGCCCGCTGTTCATTTTGATGTTTGAGAATCTCAGTAGCGTGGAGTTGCCCATCACATCGTCAAAACCGATCTGGAGAATGTAAAAATTGTTCTTTGCCACCGTCATCCTCAGGAAGGAGTAGGACGCGCCTTTTTCACGGGGATAAAGCAAGAGAAGATAGTTGCCGTCCTGATCCACCGTGGGAGAGGCGAATTGAATCGTAAAGTCCTGGTTGAGTTTCCCCAGACCGGACAAAAATTTGATTAAGGCCTCGGATTTGAAAATCTTATTCGATTCCTGCACGTAAACCGTTTTATCCCGGGGCAGGTAGAGCCAGGCTTTTTGCGCGTTGATGATCAGTTTTTTCGTTTTCGGCTTTTTGTAATCCCAGAGCATCTGCCTGGGATTTTTGAAATAGACCGTCCCCGTCTCCGTGTCCGTTTTCCGAATCGATTTCACCGTGGTTTCCTGAATAAAACCGGCCTGAAAGTCCTGCGTTTTCTCATAAATCCGCTGCAACCGGTCAACCACTTCCTCCAGGGCAGGGGCGGGATCAGCCAGTGAAGCATGGGGGAAGGCAAGCCCTAAAAAAAATGCCGCACAGACCGTGAGCAGGGCGGCCGGGATAAACAACTCAATTTTATTCAGGTTTAGCTTCATCTTCTTTTATTTCCCAAAATAGAGAAAACCCGCTCAAGGATGGCACATTTTTTTCAATGCGGTTTATATCTTGGACCCGAGGGGGCCATAAGTCGTTGTGATTCAAGCATATATAATTAACTACCTAATATCACTAACATAATTTATTGCCCAAACCTTAAGCAATCCGGTCTAAAAGCCGAAGCAATGCGGACTTGCCGGGTTTATCCACATGGTTGTCCACAGGCCTTTCCACAACTTTGTGGAATACGGTTTTCCGTTTGGGCAAAAAACGCTTAAATGGTTCAAAAAATTTTGCTTTTTCGATCCATGCTCACGCGATTCGCATTCTCCAGCCAAAGGAATCTTCTTTCAATCCGTATTGAATTTGCAGCATTTCATTGTACAACTTTTCGGCCAGTGCCCCGGTTTTCCCATCGTTGATCAGGTATTCCCTGTTGTGATAGTAAATCTGCCCGACCGGTGAAATAACGGCAGCCGTTCCCGTAGCGAAAGCTTCCCTGAGCGTTCCCTGTTCAATCGCGGAGAGCACTTCAGCCATGGCCACCCGTCTTTCATCCACATCCACGCCCAGATGCGCCGCCAGTTTGAGAACGGAATCACGCGTCACCCCCGGCAGGATGGTCCCTCCCAGCGGCGGCGTAATCAACTGATCGCCGATCACAAAGAAGATATTGCTGGTGCCCACTTCCTCCACATACCGGTTTTCCCTCGCGTCCAGCCAGAGCACCTGGGTATAGCCCATCGAGCTGGCGATGCGGCTCGCGTAGAGGCTTGCGGCGTAATTCCCCGCCGCCTTGACATGTCCCGTTCCGCCCGGCGCGGCCCGCACGCAATCGTCGGACACATAAATTTTGGTCGGCCCGAAGCCATGTTCGTAGTAGGCGCCCACCGGCCCGCAGATGATGAAGAAAAGATATTCGCTCGACGGATGCACGCCAAGGGCGGCCTCCGTGGCAATCATCGTCGGCCGAATGTACAGGGAAGCCGCCTTCTCCCGGGGGACCCATTCTTTTTCCAGCGCAACGAATTGTTTGAGCGCGTCCAAAAACACCGTTTCGTCGATGGGCGGCATGCACAACCTTTCGGCGGACACGTTCATTCTGCGAATATTCTCCAGCGGACGGAAAAGATAAATTTCATCGTTGGTCCCGCGGTAGGCCTTCAACCCCTCAAAGATCTCCTGGCCATAATGAAGGCACATGGCGGTGGGATCCAGTTGCAGGTAACGGTACGGTTCGATGACCGGGTCATGCCAGCCGTCCCCCTCCCTGTACTTCATGGCAAACATATGGTCGGTAAAATGCTGGCCGAACCCCAGTTTTTTTTCGTCCGGTTTGGGCTTCAGGTACTTGGGTAGCGCTTTGATAATTTTTATTTTCATAGGACCCTCTTG
>JAQVQT010000248.1 GCA_028701435.1 Smithellaceae bacterium
CACCAGCACACCGCCGCCCGTTCGCATGCCGGCCATGTAGCACTCCCGCCGGCGCAGCATGTCCTGCGGCGTTTTCGGCGAGGTGAGAAGAAAATTAATATCCTCTCCGTCCGCGTCTTTCGTAACGAACAGATCCCGGAAATCGGGATGATTCGGCAGAACATAGTCCATCGCCGCCATGCGGACAATCGTGCTCAAGGTCGGATGCGTCCGCACGTCCTTGACTTTTTCTCCCAGGCACCAGACTTCCCGGCCGTCATTCAAGCTCTCCAGGTACTGCTCAACGGTCTTGATCATTTTTATTTTCCCTTATTCGTTTTGAGAGAAAGCTTAAAAAAATATTTTTTAATAAGCAAAACGCCTGATCCTCCATACTCCTTTCAAGGGAGCATGTCAAAATAGTAATGCAACCGGGTGGACCAGAAACAGGCATCCTCCATACACGTTCGGGAGCCAACAGGCCCCTTGGATGTGTTGTCATCAGAGGCCGGCTGGGATTTTTGAGCGCATCATTTCCCTGCGGTCCAACTTGCGCCCATCCACGATAAAAGTTCCATCGCCGACGGCATGAAGCGTTCGCTTCTCCTTTCGCGAAGGATCAAAGTACGCCGCAACGGCCTCGAGAATGACAATGTTGTGCTTCCGGACGATGTCCACGACGTTGCATTCGATATTCGCCAGACATTCTTTTATCCGGGGCGCCTGAACATGCTTTCCCTTTACGGGGGTGAGCATAAACTTTTCAAATTTGTCCGTATCGGCGCCGGAACAGGTTCCCACGCCGACGACCTGATCCAGCAGGTCAACCGTGGGAATGGCCATAACACACTCCTTCGTTTTTCGAAGAGCGGCGAAGGAATAGTTCCAGGGCCCGGTGGTGATGGCAAATACCGGCGTAAAGTCCACCACCATGGTCCACGAGATCGTCATGATGTTGTTCTTCTTTCCGTCATATGTCGTAATGAGGACAACCGGACCGGATTCGATCAATGTAAACACTTTACCGAGCTGCATTTTTCTCATGTGCGCACACGCTCCTGTCCCTGTTGGCCCGACCCTGCCGCCGCCGTCCGTCTTTTAACCCCGGATTGCCGAAGACCCGGCGCTACGACCGGTCATATTTGCGTTTGTATTTCTCATACTGCCGCTCGAGAACCTCTCTGCCGCGCTCCGTCCCGTGCGCCGGAAGATAAAGAGAGCAGCCCGTCTTCAGCAGCTTTTCCCAGCTCGCCACCATGCCCTTCTCGTCCGCCGCGAAAGGAGGAATCACCGATCCTCTGAAGACGCCGAACAAGGCATCGCCGACGATTGCAATTTCGTTTTCAAGGATGACGCTGAGGGACCCGGGCGAGTGGCCCGGCGTGGCCAGAAGATGCCCCTGGAACCCCAGAGACTTTAAATCGTACCGGTCGGCGACCGTCAGGTCGCCGTCCACGGGCTGATACCGGAAAAACCGTGAAAGATACAGGTGCGACAAGCGGTCGGATATCCATCCGGTCAGCGGCAGCGTTCCGTGAATCACGGGATTTTCGCCCTTGCGCACATAATCCGCCTCCTTCTTGTGGACGATTATTTTCGTGCGGTAGCGCTTCTTGATTCTCGCCGCGTTCTCCGCGTGGTCGTAATGGGTGTGCGTCAGGACCAGACCGGCCAGTGAGCCGTCGCTTACACCCAGTTCATCCAGCTCCCGGGACAGCTTCTTCCAGCTTCCCTTTCTGCAGGTATCCACCAGCAGATGCCGGCCGCTCAAGGAAACGAGAAAGCAGTTGTACATGCCGTGAGAAAGCCTGCGAATCACCTGCCCGCCTTTTGTCGTCCATTGCTTCATCCCTTCCTCCTTCAGCCAAAAATCGGCAGCGCCGCGGACTTCCGCCTCCGTTCTTCTGAACCTTGACGGCCCGACGTTTCCGGCGTCAATTTTTTGCCGGTCCTTCCCAACGCTTCACCTGATGCATCTACCACAAACCGAATCGGTTTTCAGGCATTTTCATCGTCTGAGGGCGGGCTCGAGTCCGGCACAGGCGGGTGAATTTGCCTTGACAATAGAACGTACGTTCTATATAGAGAGTTTCCGGAGAAATCCGAAGAAATCCCGGCTGTGGAAGCGGCTTCACCCTCTTACACCCCGGGAAGAAAAAAACAGGAAAGCATTGAAGATGATTGAGATTTTTATCAACCGGTCCAGCGGCCGGCTTCAGGCCGCGCCCATACGGATCACCTTAAAATTACACCGGAGCAGGCATGCTGCCGCTTTCCGCCAGCCGGTCTTTTCCCGGATCGCTAGGCTGCCGGTCAGCGGGGAAGTTTGCGCCGGCTTCCCCTCGCCCTCGGAGGAGGAGCTGCGCGGTCATATTTCTTTTGACGAATATCTGGTGGCGCATCCGGAATCCTCATTCCTGCTTTCGGTGGCGGGCGATTCCATGGCCGGCGCCGGGATTCTGGACAAGGATTGTGTCATCATTGAAAAAAACCGGCGGCCGAAAAACGGGGACATCATCCTGGCGGAAGTGGACGGCATTTGGACGATGAAATATTTCCGAAAAGAGGGAAATCACATCACGCTGGAGGCGGCCGGCCCGGGAGATCCCACGGTCGTTCCGCGTGAGGAGCTGCGCATCGCGGGAGTGGTAACGGCGCTGGTGAGGAAGTATCATCGATAAGGCAAGAAGCGATGGTGACTGGTGACTGTTGGATGGTGGATACCCTGTCATGGTTCGACTGGCTCACCATGACACTCTTTTTACCCATTACCCATCACCTATGACCTATAACCTATGACCTATGACCTATGACCCCTGACCCCTAACCTATGGCCTGATTTTTTATGTCCGATTTAATTTTTTCCCTTGTTTCCTGGCCCCGGGCCATTGTCCACATTGACGGCGACGCCTTCTTCACGTCCTGCGAAGAGGCGGTGCACCCGGAACTTCGGGGCAAACCGCTCATCACCGGCGGCGAGCGCGGAATCGTCGCCTGCGCCAGCTACGCAGCCAAGCGGCTGGGGGTCAAGCGCGGTGTGCCGCTTTCCGATGCGCGCAAAATGTGTCCGGAAT
>JAQVQT010000249.1 GCA_028701435.1 Smithellaceae bacterium
TCATTTGGTGTTTATTTGGTAAAACAAGAAGTTCTGCTGATGAAGTAGTAAATAAATACTCAGGTAAGAAAAATTGTAAAGTTCAACTTAATTTTTCAATAGATACAGATGAATATGAAGTAATAAGATATAGAAAACATGAAAAACAAGGAAATAAATTATATATTTTTAAAAATAAAAAAGATATATCTTGTGATAATAATACAGATACTCAAAATCTTATTACTGATATAATTAGAATTAAATATGATGCTTTTATATCATCTTTAATTTTTGATAAAGAAAATTATAAACCTTTGTTATCAGCTACACCTACTGAAAGATTAAGTATTATAGAAAATGTATTGATAGATATTGGGACATTAAATAAATACTTTGATAGAACAAAACAAATACTAAAGAAAGCTAAAGAAAAAAATGATGAAATAAAAGAAAAAGAAAAATCTATTAAACAAGATATATCTAATACTGAAACAACAATAGAAAAGTATAATAATTCAGTAGAATTAAAAAAAGAAAATATACAAAAAGAAATAAAAATTTTACAAAATAATAAAAATAAATTAAATATAGACGATCCAGAAAAAATATTAAATGATATTGTTAATTTAGAGAATTTGAATGTTGAAAAAACTAATTTAGAGAATAATATTAAATCTTTAAATAAACAATTAAATAAAGATGATTTAACTCGTAGAATATTAAAAAATAAAAGAGAAATAGAAATATTAAAAAATGAAATAACCAATTTAGAAAATAATGAAGATATTTGTCCAGTATGTAAACAAAAAACAACTAAACAAATAATAGATAAAGAAAAACAGAAATTAGAAAATAAAATAAATATTTTAAAATCTGAAAATGAAACTTTAGAAATAGAAAATAAAGAAAATACTGAACACAATAAAAATATAAATGATTCTATTGATAATTATTATAACCAATTGAAAAAAGTAGAAGAAAAAATAAAACTAATTCCTAAATCGTTATTAACTAAAGAAGAAGTTTTAAATAGCAAAGAAAATATTAAAAATATAGATGAACAAATAAATATTAAAACATCTAATTTAAATAATTTATATGATGAAGAATTTGTATTTGATTTAACTGAGAAACTAAAGAAATTAAATATTGAATATATTAAAAATAATAAATTACTTATTAAATCGAATGAGCAAATAATTCATTTAGAATATTTTTATGATTTATTTAGTAATAAAAAAGGTGGATTTAAAAAATACCTAATATCTAAAATATTATCAGTATTAAACGATAAAGTAAATCAATATATTACAAATTATTTTTCCTATAATATTACAGTTAATTTTAATTCTTCTTTAACTGAAGAAATTTTCGTTGAAAAGGAAAAATATAATTTCAACGAATTTAGCTCAGGTGAAAAAATGAGACTTGAGTTAAGTTGTGTGTTCGCTTTATTTTATATTATTAAATCTTATTTAGGAGTTAAAAACAATTTATTAATTTTAGATGAAATCTTAGATCTAAATTTAGATTCTCTTGGTATTAAATATACTATTGATATCTTAAATTCATTGAAAGATGAAGGAAATAGTATATTTATAATTTCTCATAAAAATGATTATTTAGATCATTTTTCAAAGAAAATAAAGGTAATTAAAGAGAAAACTAAAAAATCTAGGATTGAATTTAATGAATAAAAGTTTAAATTTTAAAAACAAAGATTTATTTATATTCAAAGCTTTATATAAAAATAAATATGTTGGATACTATAATGTACCAAATAGAACATTACTTTTAAGAAGTATAAAAGTTTATAACACTCAAAATGAAAATGATGAAAAAAAAATTCCAATAAATAAATGCAAAATTTATTTATGGACAAAAGAAATGGATTTAAATGGAATACCAATATTCGAAAATGATGTAGTATTAACACCAGATAAAACACAATTAGGCGTTATTATCTATGACAATTGTAAATTTTATATACAATATAATACAAATACAGTAAAACAAATAAATAGAAAATTCTTAAATAAATGTGAGTTTTTCTGTGATGCAATAGTAGATAGAAATTTATTATCAGCTGCTATATCTTTCACAGATTCTGAAGATATACCACAAAGAGAAGGAAAACCAACTTATTTTAATAATCTTAAAAAGGGTGAATATGACGAAAATAATTATTAAAAATATAAAAACAAATGAAATTGAAAAAACATTATATTCAAATAATCAAAATTTTCCAGAATTTTTTACTCCATATCAAATAAAAGAATATAATGATAAAAAAAAATATAAAATTACTAAATATAAATCTACTAATTTTATAGATCGAAATGGAATAATGTTATTTCATAATGATATAGTTTTTTATAAAAATGAAAAACATTTAATAGAATATAGCAAAAAAAATAAACAATGGAAATTAGTTAGAAAAATGTTATTTGTCGAAATTCCTCTTTCTAAAGAAATTGCTAATATTTGTAAATTATATAATCATAGAGATCTTTTAAATGAAAAAGATCTCATTACTTTTACAGATTATATTTTAGATATTTCTAAACCTTTATCCTCTCCTTGTGGAGAATAATTTATTTTTTGTTTTAAATCTTCTATTTTTTTAGAAATTAAACTTAATTCGTTTTGTATTTTATCCGCATAACCAGATAAATCTTTATCTTCTTCTATTAAATTATTTAATAAAGTCATTATTGTTCTATATTGTTCTTTAACTTCTTCTTTCTCTTTTGAATTTGGTAATTCTCTTAAATTTTTATTTATAAGTATTATAAAACTTTTCCATCCTTCACTTATTTTATCGTTTTTTAAAGATATATTTTTTAAAGATTTATAATTAGTTTTTCTTTGTTTAATTATTTTTTCAGTATCAACTTTTTCTTTCTTTTCTTCTTCAACTTTCTTTTCTAATGCAACTACTATTGATTCTGTTTTATCTACTTCAACATTTACTTCTTTAATACTTTGTTCAACTTCTATATTTTTCTCTTTAGTAGCAATTACTTGTTGTCCAGAAAATTCTTTCGTTTTTTCTTCATCAGTTAATAA
>JAQVQT010000250.1 GCA_028701435.1 Smithellaceae bacterium
TTCTGCAGCTCCTTGACGCCGCCCGCTTCGCCGAAGAATTTTTCGCCGACTTCCACGTGCAGTTCGACGGCATCCAGCGCGCCGACTTTGTCGATGATGAGCTGATAATCCGGCTCGACGCCGTCAATCGCCTTCAGGATGGATTCCACCTGCGCGGGAAAGATATTGATGCCGCGGATGGTCAGCATGTCGTCGCTCCTTTTCAGCACGCGCTCCATTCGGACGTGCGTGCGGCCGCAGCGGCAGGGTTCGGGAATCAGGCGGGAGATGTCGCCGGAACGGTAACGGACCAGCGGAAACGCTTCCCGGGTTAGGCTGGTAAAGACCAGCTCGCCTTCTTCCCCCTCGGGCAGGGCTTCGCCGGTTTCAGGATGGATGGTTTCGACGATAAAGTGATCTTCATAAATATGCATGCCGCGCCGGCCTTCCAGGCATTCCATGGCGATGCCCGGCCCCATCATTTCCGAGAGCCCGAAGATGTTGAGCGCCTTGATGTTGAAGGCGTCTTCAATGGCGTCGCGGGTGGCGTTGCTCCAGAGCTCGGCGCCGAAGATGCCCACCCGAAGCTGCAGGGATTGCATATCCACGCCCATGGCTTTTCCTTCTTCGGCCAGATGCAGGGCGTAGGACGGCGTGGCGCACAAAACCGTCGGACCGAAATCCTGGAGGATCGTGATTTGCCGCTTCGTGTTGCCGTCGGAGATGGGAATGACGCTGGCGCCGATTTTTTCGATGCCGTAGTGCAGCCCCAGACCGCCGGGGAGCAGACCGTAGCTGAACGCGTTGTGCACCATGTCGTTTTTGGTCAAACCCGCGGCCGCCAGACAGCGGGCGGTCAGGTCCGTCCAGGTTTCCAGGTCGCGCCTTGTGTAGCTGAACACGGAGGAGCGGCCGGAGGTTCCGGAGGAGGCGTGCAGGCGGACGATATTGCTCATCGGAACGGCAAAAAGGCCGAAGGGATAATTGTTGCGCAAATCCTCGCGGGTTGTGAAGGGAAGCTTTTTTAAGTCTTCCAGAGAGCGGATATGGTCCGGAGAAATTTTGGCGGCGGCCAGCGACTTTTTATAAAAACCGACCGTCGTGTACACGCGCTGCAGAACCTGCTGGAGTCTTTTGATTTGCAGGGCCTTCAAGGCTTCACGCGGCAGGGTTTCAAACTCATCATTGTAAATCATGGCGGCGTTTTCCTTTCTGACAGGTGGTTCAAGACCAGGCCGAAGGCTGTCTTTGCGGTTTTGTTGAGATGACGTAAGTGGCTGCCTGTTTTGTGCGGGAGTGTAACAAAACTTTCCGCCGGTGGCAAGCAGCTTTCCGAAGGCTCCGGGTGGGTGAAAAAAGGGCAAAGCGGCCCTGAAAAAACAAATTATTCTTTACGGAAACCGGTTGTTTGTGTTACTTGCAAAAGGCAGTTATTTTGTTTGGCATTTCATTCCGCATGACCAACCGTCTGCACGGGTTTTGGAAAAGATGAGTCTCACGATCAGCCGCAAATTATTTCTGGGGTACCTGTTTATGGCGCTTTTGACCGTCCTGGCCAGCGCTTTTGCGTTGTTCAATCTGCAGAAGCTCAGCGCCGGCGCCTACAATATCACGAATCATCACTTTGTGTTGATGGAAAATTCCAAACAACTTATGGACATTCTGCTGGCCCAGGAAAGCGCCGAAAAGAAATATCTGATTTTAAAGGACCCTGAACTGGAGCAGATTTTCTGGAAGCGCAGCGTTGAATTTACCGAAAAGCTGGCCGAGACGAGCCGGCTGAAACTGGACCGTCGCACGCAAAGCGCGGTTTCCGACGTGGAAGTGTTGCACCGCCGCCTGAAAGAATTGTTTTCGGAAGAAACCCTGCTGGTGCAAAACGGGCAGTTGCAGGAAGCACAGGCCATTTCCGACACAACGGGAAAGGCTGTGATCGATGCCATGGCGATGCAGCTTCGGGACATTCAAAAAAACATGGACCAGGCCATCAATAACGAAATGAACCGGATTGCCAGGCAGGGGCGGGCGGCCGTTCAGATGACCCTGGGGCTGAGTTTGCTGAGCCTGGTGTTGGGCATTACGCTGGCGCTGATCATTACACGCAATATTTCCAAGCCCTTGAAACAACTGCAGAACGCCACTCGTTTGATTGCTGAAGGGAACCTGAATCACAAAATCGAGGCAAGACGCAATGATGAAATCGGCGCGCTGGCAAATTCTTTTGCCCATATGACCAAAAGGCTCAAAGTGCTGGAGGCGCTCAACCTGGATGCCAGTCCGCTGACCGGTCTGCCGGGAAATCTGGCGATTGAAAACCGGATTGAACAGTCGCTGGCAAAGGGGAAAACTTTTTCCCTGTGCCAGGTGGACCTGGATAATTTCAAGCCTTTTGCCGATCAGTATGGATACGCATGGGGAAGCGAAGTCATCAAAGAAGTGGCCGGCCTTCTCCAGGGGTATATTGCTGAAATGAAGCTTGCGGATATGTTTCTGGGCCACATCGGGGGCGATGATTTTGTTCTCATCGGCGATCCCGGACAGGTGGAGGACATGTGCAAAAAGCTGGTGGTTGATTTTTCCGGACGCATCCTGCGCTATTACCGGCCGGAAGATGCGCAAAAAGGATATTTCATCGGCCGGAATCGCCAGGGGACCGTTCAGAAATTTCCATTGATAACGATCACCGCGGCGATTGTGACGGATGACGGTTCGCGCTTTAAAAACCCGCTGGATATGGCCAGGCTGGTGGCGGAGTTAAAAGAGTACGCCAAAAGAATGCCCGGCAGTAATTATGTAACGGAAGAAGTCGTTGAAAGACAAAAAGCGGCGCAGCCGCAAAACATGCAGAGCACCCTGGAGTGGAGCAATTGTTGAGACATTCGAAAAAACTGGTTTTTTTGATCCTTATGCTTCTGATTTTGTCCGGCTGTTCGGCAAAGGCCGTCCGGGACGGAGGCCAGGAGCCCCCAGCACCGGTGAAAAAAACAAGCAGCCTTTTTGGCAGCGGGCCCACGGACAGAGAGCTGTTCGATGAAGCTCTGGTCTTGTTGTCCGGCAGCGGG
>JAQVQT010000251.1 GCA_028701435.1 Smithellaceae bacterium
GGAATTCAAACCGGTCCGCGACGCCATCGTGAACGAGATTCCCCTGCGCCGCGTCGGCGAAATCGACGATATGAAAGGCGTGGCGGTATTCCTGGCCTCCGACGCATCGCAGTTCATCACCGGCCACGTCATGGTTGTGGACGGCGGACAGATCGCGAAATAAACAAAGGAGACGACGTGCCCGCATCCGGACAACCTTCCGTGCCGAAAGAGTCGGCGACGGTCATTCTGGTCCGAAGGCATCCTTCGGACGCCTGGAATGTTTTTCTGGCCCGCCGCCACAGCCGTTCGTCTTTCATGGCGGAGGCGTATGTTTTTCCGGGCGGTCAGATCGCAGACGACGACCGGGATGAAGATCTCCGGAATTTCATTTCCATGCCGCCGGACTTCGATCCGCGGGCGCTCCTGCAGGATGATTCACTTTCCCCGGAAACGGCGCAGAGCCTTTTTGTCTGCGCCATCCGGGAAACCTTTGAAGAAACGGGTGTCCTCATTGCGCGGAGGCGGGACGGAAGCCCCCTGAATCTGAATTCGAAAGAACAAAACGCCCGCTTTGCCGCCTATCGCGGGGACCTGAACGCCGGACGGACCACTCTGGGCGAAATAGCCCGGCGCGAAAATCTGCTCTTTCCCCTGGACACGCTGGTTCCTTACGCCCACTGGGTCACACCGGAATTCCTGCCGAAGCGCTTCACCACCCGCTTCTTTCTGGCCGCACTCCCGGAAAACCAGTCGGCGGCCACCGACCGGGGCGAACTGACGGACAGCCTCTGGGCCAGACCCGAAGAAGTTTTACGCAGGTACCACGGCAGAGAAATCGTGCTGATGCCGCCGACCCTGAAGACACTGGAAGAGCTGGCCCGATACAAAAGTCTTGACGATCTTTTTGCCGGGGCCCGGAACCGCACCATCTATCCCATCCTGCCCGAACCCGGGGAAAACATGATCAAACTGCCTCACGATCCGGAATACGGCATCGAACGATACAGGCAACCGGCCCGGCCGGAAGAGCCGTCCCGCATCATCATGACGGACGGCCTCTGGCAGACGGGTTTCGATCAGGAAGGAACCTGACCGCAAGTCAGAAAATCTTGACAATCCGGATTTCCCCGTCTATACTTCACCCGGACTTCGGGAAATCGCATCGGCAACACGATTCCCCGGTCACACCATCCGATGAAGCGTTTTGAAGCCTTTCTCCTGTCTTGACCGGTCCCAAACGAATTCACGCGGAAAACAATCCTGCCGCCCTGGTGCCGCCCGACGGCAGGCGGATGGCAGAACCCGAAATGAAGCCGGGCAAAACCGGTGAATATAAAAATATTTTGTGTCAGGAGGATTTGAATTTGAAAAATTTTCAGGAAATGTACAAGGAAAAACTGCGAACGGCCGAGGAGGCGGTGCGCATCGTCAAATCAGGCGACTGGATCGACTTCGCCATGTTCAACGGGAAGCCGGTTCTCTGCGACCGGGCGCTGGCGGCCCGCAAGGACGAGCTCAAAGACATCAACATCATGGCGGCGGTGACGATTCCGCCGGTTCCGGAAGTCGTGCTCAAAGATCCGCAGGGTGAAGTTTTCACTTACAACGACCAGCACTTCAGCCTGCTGACCCGCATCATGCAGCAGCAGTGCAAGGGGGTTTTCTATCAGCCGACGCTCTACGGCGAGTCGGAGCTCTACATGAGATACGCTCAGTCGGACCCGACAAAGCTGGGTACGAACCTGCGCGATGTTTTTTTCTGCCAGGTGGCGCCGATGGATAAAGACGGCTTCTTCAACTGGGGCCTTCACAATTCCTGCTGCTATCTCCAAGCCACCACGGCCAAGGCTTGCGTCTTGGAAGTCAACGAGAATATCCCCTACTGCTACGGCGGAAACATGGAGCGAATCCATATCTCCGAAGTCACCTTTGTCGTGGAAGGCGAAAACACGCCACTGGCCGAACTGCCCGAAGTCACGCCGACCGACGTGGACCGTAAAATCGCCGAAAATGTGCTCGGCTACCTGAAAGACGGCGACTGCATTCAACTGGGCATCGGAGGCATGCCGAACATTCTGGGGAAGATGATCAGCGAGACGGATTTGAAAGATCTGGGCGGCTGGACGGAAATGCTGGTGGACGCCTACCGGGACATGTACGAATCCGGAAGGATGACCGGCCGGCACAAGAAATTCGACACGGGAAAAATCAATTACACCTTCGCGCTGGGCAACAAAAAGCTCTACGAGTGGATGGACCACAATCCCGCCATCGCCTCCTGTTCCGTCGGCTATGTGAACCACCCGACGCAGCTCTGCCAGATCGATAACCTGGTTTCCATCAACCAGGCCCTGCAGGTGGATCTGTACGGACAGGTCAACGCGGAAAGCTCGGGATTCAAGCAGGTGTCCGGCAACGGCGGCATGTCGGACTTTGTCCTCGGCGCCTACTGGTCCAGAGGCGGACGCAGCTTTATCTGTCTGCCCTCCACCCATACCAACAAAGACGGCTCAGTCATCTCCAGAATCGTGCCGAATTTTGACATCGGCTCCATTACCACCGTGACGCGCCAGATGGTGAACCACGTGGTCACTGAATACGGCTGCGTGTCGCTGAAAACCTGCCCCACCTGGTACCGGGCGGAAAAACTGATTTCCATCGCCCATCCGGATTTCAGAGAAGACCTGATTCAGGAAGCGGAAAAGAGAAAAATCTGGAGACAGTCCAATAAAAAATAGGCGGGAAGAGCGGCTTCACCGGCGCTTGGCAAAACGACGAAAAAATGAGGGGAACGGCTTGACACCGTTCCCCTCATGAATGCGGGATCAGAATTTGACCTGAGGCGGGGCTTTGGCTTCCTTGGGCGCTTCAAAGAAAGCGGCTTCCTTAAATCCGAACATGCCCGCCACGATATTGGCCGGGAACGTCCGAATGGCCTGATTGTAGATTTTCACCGCATCGTTGTATCTCATTCTTTCCACGGCGATCCGGTTTTCCGTGCCGGCCAGTTCGTCCTGCAGTTGCAGAAAATTCTGATTCGACTTCAAGTCCGGGTA
>JAQVQT010000252.1 GCA_028701435.1 Smithellaceae bacterium
GCGCTCCCCTGAATTCGCCGCGCTTTCGGCATCCCTGGAAACATTTGATCAAACGATAGAGCGTCAGCCGGAAAACAAACTGCTCAGGGATCTGTAACATGAGCGCCAAACGACCATTTTTATTTTGCGCACTGCTGGGTCTGGCCTGTCTGTGCTGGATGGCCGGCTGTGCGCCAACGCGTATTGTGATGGATGTCGAAAGCCGCGCGGCGCCGAACTTCCCTGCCCCGACTTGCAAAAGGTTTTCCTTCCTTTCACCCGAAGGCGAAAAACCCCTGATGGAAAAGCTCCTGCCCCTCATCCGCGGAGAGCTGGAAAAAAAGGGTTTGGTGTATGACAACGCCAGGCCTCACCTCCTCTTCCTGGTAAACGCCGGCACAAGCGAGCAAAAAAGACGGGAGCCGGTCGTGTCCCGCCCGGTCCCGTCTCTTCAACCCACCCCGGAAGGCGCTACGCTGGATATGCACTATGTCGTCGAGGGAGGCGGATCTTACACCGTTCATATTCGTTGGATCATCATGGACGTCTTTGATGCGGCAGGCCACAAGCCGGGCGATGAACTCTGGCGAGGTGAGGTCGCAAGCGAGGGAGAGGAAGACCTGAGCAGCGTGGCAAAATGCCTCGTCTCGGGGCTCCTGGCCGACTACCCGGCCGGACCGGGTAAAACCAGAAAAATTCTCAAACTCAACGAATGCCGATAAAAGCCCATCGCCCTTTTCTGTTCCCGCGCACAATCATACCCACGACAACTCGACACATTCTTCCGCGGCGCGCAGAAGGCCGTCCGCGGCGGATCAAGAACAGAAAGTTACTGCCTGTTGATTTCCACACGGTTGCGGCCGGCTTTTTTGCCGCGGTAGAGGGCGTCGTCGGCTCTGCTGATGATGCCTTCGATGCCCTTGTCATCGGAAAACAGTTGGGTAATTCCGATGGTGGCGGTGATTCTTATAGAGGCCGCGTTTGTATCGACCACTTCTGATTCGATCATTTTTAAAAGCCGGTTGCCCAGAATATTGGCCTGGTCGATGTCGCATTCGGGCATCAGGATAATAAACTCTTCTCCTCCCAGGCGTCCGACAATGTCGATCGCGCGAAGATTTTTCCGGCACACATCCGCCACGCGTCGCAGCACCGCGTCGCCGGCCGTGTGTCCGTAAGTGTCGTTCACCTGTTTGAAATTGTCCAGATCGAGAATTCCCACGGACAGGGGCGAATCCCTGCGTCTCGACCGACCTATTTCATGTTGAAAAAGCATCTCGTATTGCCGGCGGTTGTAAAGCCCGGTGAGAGGATCCGTCGAGGCCAGTTCCTTGAGTTTCTCCTCCAGCGCAAGGCGCTTTTGAATTTCTTCGGCCAGCTCCCGGTTGATTCTTTTGGTTTCGGTCAAAAGGGCAAACTCCCTGCGCTGCGCAAAGCCCAGTCGCATGGTGGTCCCGGCGCCAATGACAACCGGAAGCATGAGCAGAATGAACAAGACGACCAGATTGGCCGGCGTGGTCCCCATGGCAAAGCGGGTGGCCAGCGTGATGAAAACGCCGTACATGGCGCAGGAAAGCGCCACAATGAAACGGATGGGAACAAAAACGAGCAGGCCGATGAGCTGGACCATGATGACGATAATGATCAGGGTGACCACATCCGGATGGTAGATAAAAAAAAGCATGAATCCCGTAAAGCCGGCAACCACCACCGCGGCGACGGAATAGCTGATTTGAAAGACGCGGGTTTCGGACGTGATGGAAAAAATAAGAACCAACAATGCGACAACGATGACAATCCGGTAGGCCAAAAGATAGCAGAACGGGCGAACGGGACCCAGCGTGATATAGTCGGGCACGGCAAAAAGCAGCAGCAGCGCAGCCCAGACGATCAGCGCCCACCGCAGCTGCTGGATGACCACGGGCCGGACATGACTTTGAAAATCCCGTTCCATCCACGGTTGCGAAAACTCACACTTCCATCGCTTCATGCGGTACGCGCCGGCAGGTGCATTCATATCCAACCGCCTCAATAAAGTTTAACGGTCGATAACTTACGTTTCTTTGCGCGTATTTTATCCGCCCATCGCCGCGGTGTCCACACATTTTTATCCGGCGGAATTCCGCCGGAACAGAGCGAAAAAAAATAATGCGGTTTCCGGACTGAAGGGTCTGCCTTCCCATTCAGCTCCTGCGGCTTCGGGTCATCAAGACGATGCCGGCCGCGGCCGCAATCAGGCAAAGCCCTATATACAGAGCAAATGCCAGAGAATAGCTCTTGGTCCAGTCGTAGATAAAGCCGGAAAGCGGCACACCCACCGCCGTCCCCAGCGTTGTGAAGATGTTGAGCAGCCCGTAGATCACTCCGAAATGCTTCTGTCCCAGAACTTTCGCCGTCATGAGCGGCGGCAGGACGGTGCGCACCGCAATGGAAAAACCAAACAGGATGCTGAAAACGACGGCCACCCACATCAATTGCGCCCCGTAAAGCAGGAGGATGGCAAGGCTCAGCCCGGCCATGCAGACCAGATAGCTTTTCAAAAGACCCAGCCGGTCGGCCAGGCTGCCCGTCAGCACCTTGCCGATAATCAGCATGGCCATGTGCAGGGACATCAGCGCCGTGGCCGTCGTGGAGGAAAATCCGATATCCGTGAGATAGGGCACGATGTGGTGCAGGACGCCCATATTGGCGATGGCGATAAGAAGGATGATTACGGCCAGAAGCCAGAAGGCGCTGCCGCGAATCGCCGCAGACGCCGTTACCCCCGCCTGTTCACCGGCCGACTGGCGCGCGAGCGCCGCTTCACCGCCGTAGGGGAGCAAGCCCTTGTCGGCCGGCTTCGCGCGCACGATGAAAACCGCGGTCGGTATCGACAGGATACCGATCGTTAGACCGAAGGCGAGATAGGCGGCCTGCCAGCCGTAGTGCAGGATGATCCAGTTGGCCAGCGGGTTGAAGATCATTCCGCCGACGCCTGTGGCGGCAAAGACGATCCCCATCGCCAGACCCCGCCGATCGATGAACCAGTTGGTGATCATCATGGAGACGG
>JAQVQT010000253.1 GCA_028701435.1 Smithellaceae bacterium
GAAAACACCGCTTATTCTGATCCGTCCCGATACGGTTCCCGACGATGTCGGCGTCCTGTTACAGGTGGAGGGGCTGCTCACCGCCAAGGGCGGAGCGACCTCCCACGCCGCCGTCACCATTCCGCAGTTGGGCAAAGTCGGAGTGGTGGGGCTGAGCAAACTGAAGGTCTATGAAATGGAAGGGTACGCGACGCTGGAGGGCCGCACCATCCAAAGCGGCGATTTTATCGGCATTGACGGAGGGAGCGGCGCTTTGTATCTCGGAAGGCATGACCTGGAATCGGCTCCATACGCTTCCCTTGTCCTGTAAGGCGTTCCGCGTCAAAAACAAAATTTATCTCCTTTTTACCTGATACATGGAAAGCTTTATTTTGTCATCGCGAGGAGCGAAATCGACGTGGCGATCTCTTTCAATGTCAAAAACTTATGAGATTGCTTCGTCCCGACATGTCGGGACGAAGCAATGACGGATGTGTATTATGTATTTTTCACATGAACTTCGCCGGGCGGCCCCGCCCGAGCTTTCCAAAAAAAACCCTCGTTTTCCCGTGAAAGAAAACGAGGGTTCGTGTTTGAAGGAACAAGAGGGCCATTGCCTCGGCTTGCTCAATGTGAGCTTTCGTTTTCGACGGCTTACTGAATGTTTTTATGGATGTAGACGGTCAGGTCTCCCATCCGGTTGGTGTAGCTGCCGTATTCGTTGTCGTACCAGCCGAAAATCTTGGCATGAACCACGGGAACCTGAAGCATTTTTTCGCCAAGACTCTTGACGAGATCCGCCGGCAGATTCGGAATGTGGGAAAGGTCGACCGGTATGAAAGCCGTGCGGGTGTGATTGAATTGCCCTTCGATAATAACCGCCGCGTCTTCGCCGATCAGATCGGTGGAGACGTTCTGCTGCATGGTGAAACGGACCAGCGGGTTGTCCTCGGCGGCTTTCGCATAAATCTCATTGAGCTTTTTGGTGTCGAGGCCGGCCGCCGCGGCCTTGTCGTTGTTCCGGGCCTGGAACGTCGCATTGAGCACGATGAGCGAAAGGGTGTTGGTCGGCACGCGGATGGAATCGCCCATGAAGCCGATGTTTTTGACTTCCGGAATGACTTCGGCCAGGGCCTTGGCGGCGCCGGTCGAGGTCAGAATGATATTGTTCAGAATGCTGCGCGTTTTGCGAATGTCTTTTTCGCCCGCCTTGGGCAGTTTGTCCAGAACGCTCTGCGTGTTGGTCACGGCATGAATCGTGGACATCGACGCCGTCAGAATGGTGCTGGTTTCCTCGTTGTCCAGAAGCGGTTTGACCATGTGCGCGAGCCCCGTCGTGGTGCAGGACGCCGCGGAAATCAGGAGGTGCTTCTTGGGGTTGAACGCCGTATGGTTAATGCCGTAAATCAGGGTCGTGGTGTCATCCGGCGTGGCGAGAGCCTTGTTCTTAATCTTGAAAGGCGCGGAATGAATGACCGCTTTGGCGCCGCCGTTCAGATGGCCCCGGATGGATCCTTTTTTATCGTCTGCCGGAATGGTTGGATCCTTGAAACTGCCGCTGCAGTCCACGACGATGTCCGCTCCGTACTGACGCCAGGGGATGTTCAGGGGGTTGCGCTGCTCCCGTAAAATCGTCACGGGAATGCCGTCGATGAGCATCTTGCCGTTTTTTTCGTCCGTAATCTGAATGCAAGGCTGGGCTTTGATGCCGTACAGGAACCGGTGGAGCAGCCCGTAGGTCGCGTCGGCTTCAATCAGGCGGGCGATAGTTTCCATTCCCACGCCGATGTCCCGGCCCTGGTTGACGATAATTTCCTTGAAGTACTTTCGGTTGATGTGGTGCCACAGGGTCAGTTTACCGATTCGTCCCAGACTGTTGATGCCGAGCACCGGCACGCTGTTTTCTTTTGCACTGCTGTTGGTCATGATCTATTTCCTCCTTTACCCCCGGTCTGGCGGGGTATGATTTTGTTGTTTGGCAGAAGTGTTCGGGGGCATAGCTCCCCGATGATGGTGATGGAAGACAGGCTCAAAACGATGTGGCGCAAATTCGGAGTCCATAATTTTAAAGAGGTCGTTTTGGGAAGACCGGATTTCTCTTATAGGAAAGGGCGGTCAAAGTCAATCCTTTAAATAAAAATCCAATAGTATTAAGTAGATGCTATTGATACGGGACCATCCCTCCTCTCGGCCGATTTCGGGCTGCAAACGTGTTTTTCAGGCCGGAAAGTCACTCGAAAGCCGGTCATGGAGGATGGGGAATAATGGCTTGAATATGACGGTAAAAATGTTATTCTGCCGCAACATTCAATGCCATCCAATACTACAGGATAGGAGAAGAGGTTATGAAAACACACGCTGACAGGGCCGAAGAAAAATTCATCGGAGGTTACAATTGCGCCCAGTCTGTCCTGTTTTCCTTTTGCGAAGATCTTGGCCTGGAGGCGGACACCGCCTTGAAGATAGCCTGTGGATTTGGCGGCGGAATGGGCCGCAAGGGAGAGGTGTGCGGGGCTGTGACCGGCGGCATTATGGTTCTCGGACTACAATACGGCAGGGGAGAAAAAGAGGGGCGGGAGCAAACGGATGCCGCGTATGCCAAAATCCGCGAGTTGATCGACCGTTTTTCCGCGAAGCACGGCTCCTCAATTTGCCGGGAGCTGCTCTCCGGATGCAATCTGGCAACACCCGAGGGGCAGGCGTATTTCAAGAAAAACGAGTGTTTTAAATTCATCTGCCGCCCCTGCGTCCGCGATGCCGCTGAAATTGTTCACGACCTGCTGGCCGTCCGCTAAGGTTCGGTAAAAGAAAGACGCCGGGGGCGCTGCGGGGCGTGGTTCCTTCTACGGAAAGAAACGCCGCGATTGGATTATTCCGTTGACACGCGCGGTCCCTTTCCTTATACTCGCGGCCAGTAAAAATTGTTCGAGGAATCACCAGATGACGATCAATGTCAAGATCAAAGAACACATCCAGTTCATCGAAGTGGACCGGCCGAAAAAATTCAATGCCATGACGCAGGAAATGTATCACGAGCTGG
>JAQVQT010000254.1 GCA_028701435.1 Smithellaceae bacterium
ACCGGATTGAAAAAATGCGTGCCGATGAAGCGCTCCGGCCTTTTCGTGATGGCCGCCATTTCCGTGATGCTCAAGCCCGATGTATTGGTGAAAAACAGGCAGTGCTGGGGAACGACCGCTTCGAGTTCCGCGTACACTTTTTTCTTCAGGTCCATCAGCTCAATGACCACTTCCACAACAATATCGGCGTCCCGGGCGGCCTCCCCGACATCCAGCGTCGGCTTGATCCGGCCCAAAATCGCCTCCATCTGCTCTTTCGTGATTTTCCCTTTTTCCGCGTCGCGGCCCAGGTTCTTTTTGATGGTGTTCATGCCATTGTCGATGAAACGCTGTTCGATGTCCCGCAGCGTCACCTCATAGCCCGCCTGTGCGCAAACCTGCGCGATGCCGTTGCCCATCAACCCCGCGCCCAACACGCATATTTTTTTAATGTCCATAACAACCTCCGATTGATTTTGATGCGGTTCCCCGCTTTTTATGTATTTTCTAAACCAACGGGACGCTAACAGACGGACAAGCCTTCCGTCAAGAAAAATACCCGCCTTTTTTTATTGAATCCGCCGCTTCAATGTGCAAAAATCCTTCCATGCACATTTACATCGACGGCTACAATCTGATCCGGCAGTCCGTACGCCTGCGGCGTTTCGAACGCCACAGTCTGGAGGCCGGCCGCGCCGCGCTCATCGACTGGCTGGCACAGTATAGAACCCGAAAAGATCACCGAATCACCGTTGTTTTTGACGGCTGGGTGAGCGGCTCCGCCCGGGAAGAGCGTGACTACAGCGCCGGCATTGAAATGATTTACTCGCCCAAAGGCGTCAAGGCCGACGACGTGCTCAAAAGAATCATCGCCTCTTCGGATGAGGAAATTCTGGTGGTTTCTTCCGATCGCGAAATCGCCTCCTATGCCGTCCGCCGCGGCAGGGCCGCAATGCCCTCGCCGGAATTCGAATCGATTGTGGACCGGAAGCTCACGGCGCCGGAAGGCGACTTTGCCGGCGGGAAAGATGAGGAAGAGGATGACAACGGCCGCCTGGAGCATAAAAAAGGGCCCGCCCGCAGACTTTCCCGCGCCGAAAAACAGGCCCGGGCCAAAATCCGAAAGCTTTAGGCGCAGGCTTTGATCAGGAAGCGTTCCAGCAGCAGTTGCGGGTCCGTGGTCGAGGATTTCATGGCGCGATCCATCTCCAGCAAATCATCCAGGTAGCCGATCAGGACAGGGTAGGAAAACCGCCTGCAGTGACGAAGCGCATTGTAAATCACAAACGGATGTTTACCGACCAGCAAATCTTCTTTGCGGGCGATGCTTTGCGCCATGGCCAAAACGGAAGGATAGACATTTTTTTGAAAAGAGGGAAATTCCATGCCCGGCGTCACGGGGGGCAGTTTGCCGGATTGCGCCAGGATGGACGCCTGCAGAAGCAGACGGATTTCGCGGCTGACCATGGACAGGATCATTAAAGGAGGCTCACCCTGATCCAGCAGGGCTTGGAGCGCCAGAAGCGCCGCGGACGCGTTTTTTTCGCCGAGAGCGTTGGTCAGATCAAAAATCCTGTCTTCTTTGGTTTTGCCGACGACCGTTTCTACGTCCTCCTCGCCGATCACGGACTTTTCGCCGACAAAAACGACGAGCTTCTGCAGCTCATTCAGGGACGGACGAAGCTGGAATCCCGTCTTTTTCCCCAGCGCGACCCAGGCCGCGGATGTCAGACTCTTTCCGCAGGCGTGAAGCAGCTTTTGTGCTTCCGTTTTGAGCGTCGCCCGGGTGGCGGCCTCCCCCCTGATTTCGCCGAAATGCAGGATCACACCCGTTTTGTCGATAACCTTGAAGATCTTTTTTCTTCTGTCCACCGCTTCGGCGGTCAGAATCAGGCAATTCCCCTCGGGAAGTCCTTCGGCAAGAAGCTTTTCAAATTGATCGGAAAGGTCGGCCTCGCCGCCGGACATCATGCCCCGGCCGGCGCAGATTTCAACGATGCGCGGCAGCCACTTGTGCCGGTCGTCCCCTGAGTCTTCTTCGACGGCCGTGCGCCATTGCTCGTCAGTGATCTTCTGCCAGCCGGCGCCCTGCAGATCCTCCCAGGCAAACCCCGACAGCTTTAAAAACGACTGGAAAGACCGGACGGCTTTATCCGGGTGCTCGCCTAAGTTCTCGCGGATTTTTTGAATCAGATTTCCCAGATTTTCTTTGGATTGAAATATTTCCGTGTTTTTGACGACGACCACTTTGGGGCCGCCCAGAAGGGAGGGCGCCGAAAGACGGTCCCGAAGCAGATCGAAATCCGCGTCGCCTCCGTCAAGAAAAAAAAGGCCGAAATCCCGGTCGGACGGGGGCACAAGAAGGTCCAGGATATCGCGGAGCGCTTCCTGAATCAGGTATTCTTCCTCTCCGTAAAGAAGATAACAGGGCGCAACCTTGCCCTTTTTGAGATCCAGCAGAACTTTTTCCAGGGACATCAACGGCTCTCCCGGCAAGAAAACGAGCGGCGTCTATACAATGACGTATTTTTGGATGTGTTTGACAACCTCTTCCGGTTCATCCATGATTTGAATCATTTCAATGTCAAAGGGCAGAATCATGTTTGTCCGCAGCATGGTGTTTTTCAGCCAGTCCAGAAGACCCTGCCAGTATTCGCGGCCCATCAGGATGACGGGAAAGCTTTTCACTCTCTTGGTCTGAATCAGCGTGAGGGCCTCAAAAAACTCGTCCATGGTGCCGTAGCCGCCGGGCATGATGATATAGGCGACGGCATACTTGACGAACATGACTTTGCGGATGAAGAAATATTTGTAGTCGATCTGCAGATTGGCGTAGAGATTGGGCTTCTGTTCAAAGGGCAGTTTGATGTTCATTCCCACGGACCGGCCGCCGGCTTCCGCCGCGCCCTTGTTCGCCGCTTCCATGATGCCGGGACCGCCGCCGGTGATGACGGCAAATCCGTTTTGCACCAGAAGACGCCCCAGTTTTTCCGCCATTTGATAATACGGATCCTCCGGCTTGACGCGGGCCGA
>JAQVQT010000255.1 GCA_028701435.1 Smithellaceae bacterium
ATTTCCTGGGGATCAATGCCCTTATAGTCGGCATTTTCAGCCAGAAAGAAAACGACGCTGTCCACCATGTAGCGTTTGTACTTGCCGGTATCGACCCCCTGCCTGATCCAACGCAGTTTCGCCCCGCCTTTGGGGCCAGGCTGCAACTGGCCGTAAATGGCCTGATTGCCCAGGAATCCCGAAAACGGAATATCCTGCGCGGCTTGCGCAAATGTGGTAAAGAAAAGGCCGGCCGCCACCGTCATGATAATCCTTGCCATTGCTTTCATAAGTTCTCCTTTTTGCCCTGTATTGATGGATCAAAAAAGTTCCTGAATGACCGACGTTTTTATAGTTTAACCCGGCCTTTATTGCAATCATAAAATCCGTCATCTCCAGTTGATGGAAGCTTCCGTAATCAAGAAACAAGGAAGGCCGAAGAAAGAATCAGCCGACAAACAAATTAAATAGAACCGTCCCCTTTTTTCTTTAAAAAATCCCTTGCGTTTGCATGGGCTCCGGGTTTAAAATCTAGCCACGAAATTTATGCAGTCATGGCTTTTAAACTCATATACGCGGAGGGCTTTGATGAAAAAAATATTTTTTGTCATCAGCATTTTTTTACTGTCCGTCATCTTTTCCTTTCCGGCTTTTTCACAGAGCAGCAATCCCCTTCTGGATGAAGGAATCAAGCAGTATCAGGAGGAGAACCTGGAGGAAGCGATAGAAATCTTGATCAAGGCCAGGGCCGCGGACCCGACGTCTTCCATGGCCGCTTTCGTTCTGGGCATGGCCTATAAGCGGACCAACGACATGCCGAACGCGGAAAAGCATCTGAAAGACGCCGTCAACCTCACGCCCCGAATCAAAGAAGCCTACGTTGAACTGATCGATGTTTTATACCAGCAAAACAAACTGGACGAAGCCAAACAATATCTGGCGACAGCCGAAAGCGAAAAGATCATCCCCGCCAAAGTCGCTTTTCTAAAGGGACTAATCCTCCTGAAAGAAAACCAGACCGTGGACGCCGTAACCGCTTTTGAAAGATCGAAGCATCTCGACAAATCCTTCGCTCAGGCGGCCGATTTTCAAATCGGCATGGCCTACATGAAGGAAGGCAGACTGAGCAAGGCCCGCGAAAGCCTCAACCTGTCCATCACCCAGAACCCCGTTTCGGACCTGGCCGGCTACGCGAGGCAGTATCAGGACATCGTGGACAGCGCCATCACCACCCACCGTCCACTGCACGTGATGATCAGCGCCTTCGGCGGCTACGACACGAACATCATCTCCAAGCCCAAGGATGACGCCTACGGAGCGGGGTTGGACAACGAGAAAGGACTGACGCTGAATTCCTCCGCGCGGATCGACTTCACGCCTCGAATCGAAGGCCCCTGGCTTTTCAACGCATCCTATACGGCTGCGTCTTTCGTCAATTCCACGCACACGCACTCCCACGATTCGCTGGCCAATTCCATTGCTCTGGCGCCCGGATACAACTTCGGCCGGGTGGCGGTCAACCTGAACATGGGCTACACCAATTTCCTTCTGCGCACGGATGAAGATCTGGTCGTGCCGCCGGATTCCAACGCGGGCTACAAAAAGTACCTCGACTTTTACTCGGTCGGTCCGTCCGTTCGCTTCCTGGTCAACGAAAGCAACATCATCGAACTTTACGCGGGCTACGACAAAAAAGACTACGACCACCAGAAAAAAATCGGCAATGACTATCTGAACAAGAGAGACACGGAAGGCCCCCGGGCCTATCTGAGCTGGATCTGGCTTTTTGTGCCGAACGGCTTTTTCAACCTGCGGGCCGAATTCAACGTGGACAACGCCGACGGAATCTACTGGACCAACCGGGGCATGCGCTACACCGGCAACCTCAGCCTTCCGCTGCTGCCCCAGGATTGGGCAAACCGGTTCGGCCTGCTTAGCCTCCAGTTGACCGGCGGAATTTTCATTCAGGATTATCTGTACGACCAGACCTACTGGAACATTCCCGCGGGCGCATGGTCCAATCCCCTTAAGAGAAGAGATGTAACCTACAGCGGCTCCGTCGGTTTGAACTGGGCGTTCTGGAAATACGCCAGCTTTATCTGCCAGGCGAGCTTCACGGGCGTTGATTCCAACATCCCCGTTAACGCTTACCAGCGTGAAATATACATGGCCGGCTTTGAATTCCGTTACTAACAGGATTTTACAAGGATACCTTTCAAGGAGTTTTTTATGAGAGCAAAACTGACATCCCTTTTGATGATGTTATGCCTTCTGATGGTTTTTGCAGCAGTCGTTCAGGCCGCACCGGCAGGCAAAGTGACTAATTTGGACGGAAGGGCCGATCTCACGGCGCCCGGTCAACCGGCCAAGGCATTGTTCATCGGGGATGCCGTCAACGTGGGAGACATCCTGCGAACCAAAAGCGCCTCCAAGCTGGAGGTGACCTGGATAGACGGCAGTATTGCCCGGCTCTCCGAAAACAGCCGCCTGAAGGTGACGGAATTTACGCTGGGCGCCCAGAAGAGAAGCACCATTCTCAGCCTGTTCAGGGGGAAGGTGCAAAACATCGTCACCGGCACCACCAAACTTTTCGGCGCAAAGGACGGCTCCCGGTATGAAGTCCACACGCCGACGTCCGTCTGCGGCGTCCGCGGCACCACCTTCTTCACCTATCATGAAAACGGCATTTCAGGCGCCCTGTTCACGGAAGGACAGGGCTTCATGTACAGCAAGGGCCAGCCGGAAAACGTTAAACCGGTGGCTCCTGGCATTATGATGATCGTTACCAGCGCCAACAAGCCGCCCCAGGCCAAACCAGCGAAGCCGGGCGACGCCACCAAGCTCTTCAACGCCACGAACCCGTCGGAAAAGAAGAAAGACGACAAGAAAGACGAAGACAAGAAAGAAGGCGGAACAACCGCATCAGGCGGCGGAACCACCGCCGCAGCAGGCAAGGATGAATCCACAGGGGGAACCAAAACTGAAGACACAGGTTCGACGACTACAACTACCACAACCACTTCAA
>JAQVQT010000256.1 GCA_028701435.1 Smithellaceae bacterium
CACCCTCCTTTCTTCACGAGGCATGGTTTCACCTCAACAAACGGCATCCTTTACGGACAACTTTTCCCCAATCATTCAGGCATCGACTATGTAGATTGTATATATATTTTTTTTATATACTGTCAAGGATTTTTTCTCCCATCCAGTTAAGATTCAACTATTTAACAAAATTGATGTTTTTCCTTTGACGACCGTCCCAGGTCAAAAAAAATAAATATCGAAACCGAAGAAATTTCTTCCGGCTGATGCCGTCCAACTTGAAGCAAAAACCACGGCCACGAAACAAAATACTTGACGGCAAAAAACGCAAAAACCATAATCAACAGGCGGTTTTGGTTTTAGAAATATCATGCCGGCGTTTCGCGATGATGACCGCAGCCGTAAATACCTTTCAAGGAGCGTTCATGAACGAAAATCTCATTTTTCAGGAAACACCCGACCTGGTCCACCCCTATCTGTTCATCGGCTATCGCGGCTGGCTGAATGCCGGCGAACTCGGCACCGGGAGCATCGAATATTTGCGCCGCAAGCTCAACGCCCGAAAATTCGCCGCCATCGATCCCGGGCATTTCTATATCGGACAGGTCCCGGGCTTTGATTCGGCGCAGATCATGAGGCCCCAGACCGTCGTTGAAGGAGGCCTGATCAAGTCCCTCGAAGAACCGGCCAATGAATTTTTTTACTGGCAAAGCGGCGGCGAAAACGATCTGATCCTTTTTACAGGTTTTGAGCCGAACGTTGCCTGGCCGGAGTACACATCGGCTATTTTGAGCATGGCCAAACGCTGCAACGTTTGCCGCATCTATACGCTGGGCGGCGTTTTCGACCAGGTTCCCCACACGCGGGAAACAAGCGTCTATGCCGTGCTGAGCCGTCCGGAGATGAAGCGGGAATTTCGGGCGTTTCCACTCCTGAATTACAATGGACCGTGCAGCTTCTCCACGCTGCTTGTGCATCATGCCGGCCGGGCGGGAATGGAGGCGGCCAGCATCGTAGCCAGGGTTCCGCCGTATATTCAGACCTTTCATGAAAAAATCGCCTGCGACCTTCTGGAGAAAGTATTTGCCCGCACATCTCTTCATGTCGATTTTAGTGATTTGAGAAAAGTCGGAAACACCTTGGCCGAACTGATGGACAATGACTTCCGGCAGAATAAAACCGCTCTGGCGCAGCTGCGAAAGCTGGAAGAAATGTATGACGCGGCGCTTATTCAGGGTTATGGTTACAAGGAAGTCAACGTCGATGAGCTGATGCAGGAAATGCTGGATACGAAAATGAGCGGAAAAAAGCCGCATTGATGAACCATGTTCAGCAGAAACATCGTCGCCGACGCAATTTTAGCGCAAGAAACGACGGCCGCGTCGTTCAACCCAAAACCGGTTTTTCGCTTTTTCGGGAAAGACTGGCGGGTTCCAGTCTGCCGGAATAACCCGCGCAAGTACACAAATGCAAACCTTTCAGATCGTTCAGCATTCTGTCTGTTCAGTAGTGGGCAAGCTTACGGATTGCGCGTATTACTTTTTCAAAAATGCTTCCCGGGAAACGGACCGTTTCCCCGCCGATCGAGGCGCTTCAGCCGCCACCCAACGGCTTGTCGGGAAAATCCGCGAAGGAATCATCAGGGCAAACTTCAGATGGTTTGTCGCCGCCAAATAATTTTTTCCCTGTTTTCTTTTGCATCTTCCGCTCCCGGATTTAAGTAAACATACCGAATTGTTTTGCGGTATTGTACCAGTTCGCCTGCGCAAATGCAAACGGCCGATGGTCGTCCGCCTTCATAGATTTTACGAATCCTGGAAATCGATTGTTTCGATGATCCAACCCCTCTCATTGCGGCAAATCATGACTTGCTTTTGTTCAAATCAGTGCTATGAAAACAAGTGCTTCCGTTGATCGACGAAGCAACGTAAACCAATGCCGGAGGATATTGCCATGATAAAAGTGACAGAAGAAATCAAGGAAAGCCTGAAAGGAACGAAAATCGCGTTTCTTGCAACGTCGTCAAGAGACGGAGCTCCTAATGTCGTCCCCATCGCCGCGTTCAAGTTTATGGATGATGAAACGCTGCTCATCTCCGATCAGTTCTTCAACAAAACCCTGAAGAACCTTCAGGAGAATCCGAGAATCTCCCTTGTCTGGTGGGGAGAAAAAGGCGGCTTTCAGGTCAAGGCCGACATCACGATCCACACGGAAGGAGAGGTCTTTCGGCAGAATGTCGAATGGGTCCGCGGCATCAAAGAGACGCTCCGTCCCAAGTCCGCCGTCGTGGGAAAAATTACGGATGTTTATCTTATCAAAAGCGGTCCCGACGCAGGTAAAAAGATACTGTAAGCAACGGTAGGCGGAAGAATTTAAAGCCCCGTCTCCGGGAAAAGAAGATGATGAAGGAGTTGTAAAATGGTAGGCGAACAAAAAAGCGATGAGCAAATCAAACAGGAAATGATCGACCTGCTCATGGAAAAAATCACGGGCGGTCTTTCCGAAAAGGTTGTGGATTACGGAAACAACCCCCGCAATTACGGAAGCCTCGACAAACCGGACGGCTACGCCAAAATCAAAGGCCCCTGCGGCGACACGATGGAAATGTTTCTCAAGATTCGAAACGATAAAATTGATGATATTTCCTATACGACGGACGGCTGCATGACGTCCCATGCCGCGGCTACGGCCGCCACGGTCATGGCCAAGGGAAAAACGGTTCGGGAGTGCCTGAAAATCAATCAGAGTTCGATCCTGGAGCACCTGGGCGGCATGCCCGAAGATTCGGAGCATTGCGCCCTGCTGGCCGCCAATACGTTTCACAAAGCCCTGCGGGACTACGCCGTCGGAAAGAAAAAATGATCCTTTCCACCTTTCGGCACACAGGAGAGACATGACCCCCAAAGAACGGCTTCTGATCGAATGGTTCGAACGGTACACGGCGCGCTACCGAGACGCGGTGGATTTGCTGCCTGCCGCGCTGGAGCTCAAGTACCGCCACAGCCGGCGCGTCGCGGAGAATGC
>JAQVQT010000257.1:0-1672 GCA_028701435.1 Smithellaceae bacterium
CTGGAGAACGGGGGTTCTTTTTTACCCGGTGAATCCTCGACGGATTGCTCCGGTCAGATTCGGGGAGAGCTTGCTACTGAAGCGGCACCCAGCGGATCTGCGCCGGGTCCGTGCTCTTGCTCATCTTTTTGATTTTCTCAAACTCCTCTTTCGTTTTCGGGAAGGAAATAACGTAGTCCACCTTGCTGAACTTTCCGTTGTTGACGTACTGCATGATGGTGCCGCAGTTCATCACGCCGTTTTCCTCGATATTGAAAAGTTCGTTCGGGAATTTGTCGCCGGCCGTCGGCAGGGCTTTGTGAATGTTCTGGCGAACCACCTTGGCATCCAGCGACTGCGACGCGGTAATGGCGCGCGCGATGATGTGCATCATGTTGTAGTTGAGGCAGTTTTCCGCGTTGACGACCGATCCTTTGTAGGCTGCGTTGTATTTTTTACTGTAGGCCGGCATAATGGGCAGGGGCAGGCGTTTGATGTCGCCCGTGCTGATCATTCCTTCCAGAAGATTCAGTTTGTTTCCGAGCGTTTTGGCGATGTAATCCGGTTTGGCCTGGTCGATC
This sequence comes from Smithellaceae bacterium, assembly GCA_028701435.1. Lineage (GTDB taxonomy): Bacteria > Desulfobacterota > Syntrophia > Syntrophales > Smithellaceae > UBA8904. Next base: position 561 of record JAQVQT010000257.1, read on the forward strand.
AGAACGAACCCGCCTTTGAAGCCCAGGCTTCTGGCCTGTTCAATCACCAGGGCGGTGGGGGCTGAAGGGCCTCCCACGACCAGGAAATCGGGTTTGGTGGCGATGGCCGCCGTCAACTGCGCGGAAAAATCCGTTTCCGTGTAGTAATTGGCCGGTTTGTCGGCCAGGATTTTTCCGCCTTTTTTCGTCCAGACATACTGAAAGACTTTACGCCACGCATCTCCATAAGCGCCCAGCGTGACCACCATCGCGCCGTTGCGCCAGCCTTTGTCCCAGGCGATGATGGAGAAGTTTTTGGCGTAAGCGACAAAATTGGGAACGGGATTGATGATCATCGGATGCTTCTTGTCCATAATGGTATGGACGCTGGAGAAGGCTGCGATGATGAAATTCTGTTCGGGAATGGCCATCAGGGCGCCGATCGTCGTGGCAACAGGGTTGAAAACGGCAATGGCCTTGTTTTGACTTACAAACCGCATCGCATTATTTTTTGCCAGGGTTGGGTCGGCCCGGTCATCCAGCTTTTCCAGCTTGAAGGTGTATTTTTTACCCTGGACGGTCACGCCGCCCGCGGCGTTGATTTCTTTCACCGCCATATCCACGCCATTGTAACAATCCTGTCCGTACTCGGCGGCAGGTCCGCTCAGAGGCCCTGTAAATCCGATGCCAATCTCATCCGCAGAAGCAACTGCGGTCCACGCAACAAATGCAAACATGAACATTGAACACAATAACACTTTCCAACTTTTCATTCCTTTATCCCCTTTCTTCGATAATAATTAAATACAACGAGCGTTGGTTGTACTTATTCAGCCGTTGCTCTTTTGTCAAGCAATATTTTAGCGTTGTTGAGAGGCCGGACGGGGCTTTTCAGGGGTCGTTGAGGCTTTGGGCCGGCGAAGCTTATTTTGCGGGTTTCAGCCGGTTGTCCATGCCGGTAAAGCCGCATTCCGGCTGGTAGCAGGTGACATTAAGAAATTCGCATTTCTGTCGGCAGACAGGGCAGGTTTGCGGCGGCACAGTCTGCACGACGGTGTTCCCGCAGTTGCTGCACTTCCAAGTATTTTCGGGCGGGGGGATCGGTGTTTCGGCCATGAGCATTGCCTCCTTGA
>JAQVQT010000257.1:1772-3001 GCA_028701435.1 Smithellaceae bacterium
GAATCACCATACAGTATATTCCGGACAGGAAAATCGTCGAATCGAAATCGCTCAAACTCTACTTCTGGTCCTTCCGCAACGAAGGCGTTTTTCATGAACATCTCACCAACGTCATTCTGGATGACCTGGTGGCCGCGCTTTCGCCCCGCTGGTGCAAGGTGACGGCCCAATTCGCCGTTCGTGGCGGCATCACCATTTCCGTGGATGCGGAATATCGGAAAGGTTCGAAGAAATAATACTGTATTAGTCTTGATGAACCCGTAAAAAGTCTAATAATCGTCACACCGGCGAAGGCCGGTGTCCAGAACGTGTTGTAATAACTGGATTCCGGCCTTCGCCGGAATGACGCAAAAGGTGATTTACGGCTTTTTACGAGGCCATCAGTCTTTAAAATAATTCATTTAAAATCCCCCTTAATCCCCCTTTTAAAAAGGGGGAAAGCCAATAATAATCAGCGACATAAATAACTTAACCCAGCCGCGCATTATTCCTTTGACACGTCCGGCCATTCTACGTATACTTCCGCGGCAAAATCGTTCTTTCCGAAGCAACAAACAACAACAAAGTGAAACAAGAGGAACCATCATGGCAAAACGTGAAGACATTAAAAAAGTGCTGATTATCGGCTCCGGACCGATTGTGATCGGTCAGGCCTGCGAATTTGACTACTCGGGAACCCAGGCCTGCAAGGCGCTCTCCAAGCTTGGCTACAAAATCATTCTGGTCAATTCCAACCCGGCCACGATCATGACCGACCCCGGCATGGCCGATGTTACCTACATCGAGCCCCTCAACGCCCAGACGTTGACGGAGATCATTGAAAATGAAAAGCCCGACGCGATTCTGCCCAATCTGGGCGGCCAAACCGGCCTCAACCTGACCTCCGAACTTCACCGCAGGGGCATTCTGGAAAAACACGGTGTCAAGGTCATCGGCGTTCAGGTGGACGCGATCGAACGCGGCGAAGACCGCATCGCGTTCAAGGAAGCGATGAACAAGCTGGGGATTGAAATGCCGAAAAGCAAGCCCGCCACCTCCGTGGAGGAAGCCGAAAAGATCGCCGCCGAAATGGGCTATCCGGTGGTGATCCGCCCGGCCTACACCATGGGCGGCACGGGCGGCGGCATCGTTTACAACCTGGAAGAACTACGGCTGATCGCGAGCCGCGGTATTTCCGCCAGCCTCATCGGCCAGATTCTGATCGAAGAATCCGTCATCGGCTGGGAGGA
>JAQVQT010000258.1 GCA_028701435.1 Smithellaceae bacterium
GCCCTTTGGGTGCCAAGCGATTCCACAACCCTGTCTTCGCGAAAAGCGTTGGTCACGGCAATCGCATGGCTCATCGGCGCGACGCCCGTGGTGTCCAGTTCATTGAGCTGATCAATGTAAAGCAGGATATCGTTGAGCTGGGCGGTAAACTTTTGTTTTTCCGCTTCCGTTATTTCCAGGCGCGCCAATTTGGCAACGTATTCGACATCCGATGTGCTGAGTTTCAAAATCTCCTCCTAAAACACATTCCAATAGGGCCGCATGCCCTTGATCACCGATTGAAGGACGGGTTTGTTTTCCTCGTCGGCCTGCTGCTCCAACTCGTCCAGCTTCCGGTCCGTCCAATGCGTCTCGTCAAACATCTCTTCCAGCGTCGCCTTAACCGACCGGGCAAGCCCCACGGTGTGATACCCGCCTTCCAGCACGCCGACCACGCGCCCCGAACAGCTCCGGTCGGCAATATTGAGCAATACGCGTGCCATCGCCGCAAACCCGTCCGGCGTGACGCGCATGCCGCCCAGCGGGTCCTGATAGTAAATGTCAAAGCCGGCGGAGACCAGAATCAACTCCGGCGCAAAGGCATTCGCAATCGGTTCCAGAATCCGGCGAAACGCCGAGACGAACGTCCCGTTGACCGCCCCGCGTCGAAGAGGCACGTTCACCGTGTAGCCCAGCGCCTGGCCTTCGCCGATTTCCAAAAGGCTTCCCGTACCCGGATAATAGGGATATTGATGCGTGGAAAAATACAAAACACGCCGGTCGGAATAAAACATTTTCTGCGTCCCGTTGCCGTGATGCAGGTCCCAATCGACAATCAGGATTTTTTTTAAGCCGTGCTTTTTCATGGCGTGCATCGCGCCGATGGCGATATTGTTAAAAATGCAGAAACCCTCGGAATTTCCGGCACCCGCGTGATGGCCGGGTGGGCGCACAAACGCAAAGGCATTATCCACCTCGCCGGTCATGACGGCGTCGATGGCGTTGATCATGCCGCCCGCCGCCAGTTTGGCGATTTCATAACTTTCCGGGCCGGCAATGGTGTCGGAATCGAGAAACACGCAGTCCTTTCCGGCGGTGCAGGCAATTTCGTGAATATAAGGCAGGGTATGAACATACGCGATTTCTTCGTGAGAGGCCTCGCGGGGGTCTATGCTTTCATATTTCCAGGACATGTGCGGATTGTCCAGCATCTCATAAACCGCCGCCAGCCGCTCCGGGCTTTCCGGATGATCCATTCCGGTTGCATGCTGCAAGTAGCGGCCATCCTTAACAATTCCAGTTTTCCGGGACATGGGCGCCTTCCTTCCTGATGCTGGGCCGTCGTGTATCACAAATGATTTTAAAGAGCAAATACCGCCTTGTCCGGCCGGTTTACTGCCAGGAAAAGATCAGCCGGGTGAAGTAGGTGGTATCCAGATAAACTTTATTTTCGGCTGGTTTGCTGTTGTAATCGTTGCTGACGCCGAGGCGGAGTTTCCAGGTTTCGGAGGCGACGACCGGAATATCAAACGCGCTTTCATGATAAATGCGGTAGTCGAGGTAATCCTGCAGGCTGGGCGTGTAGGTGACATCATTGGTCAGGCGCCAGGCATTGGCGAAACGGTACAGGTGGGATATGCCCAGATCGAGCCCGAATGTGGCCCGCGAAGGTTCATGCTTCAAGGTTTCGTGACGAAACATCAGACCGGTTCTTCCCCGCAGCGTGTGATGGGCTTTTTTCAGAAAATAGTAGCCGTAGCCGGCGGCGGCCGTGGCTCGAAAGTCCACAGCGGCGATCTGGTCGTTTTCCGCTTCCACACGCGCATACCAGGAGTGCTTTTCCCGGAAATAAGACTCGAAATCGATTCCGCCGACCGTCTGGTTTGCGCTTTCGATGCCGTCGTCTTTCGTATAAGCATAGCGCAGGTAGAGGAGCAGCCGGTCGCGGGGCCCCTGCAGTTTGGCCTGCGCCCTTGAACCGACGCTGATGCGCTCTGCGTTGCCCGTCTTTCCTCCCGCGTCGAATCCAACCTCAAAGTCCCAGTGCCGGGCCCGCGGATCGGGTGCGCCTTCAGGCCAGACATGTTCCGGGACATCGCCGCTCACGACCACTTTTCCATCCGCCGCATCGATGCGCGTTTGTTTTCTGGTATAGGTCAGTTTTCCACGAACGGGATCATGACCGGGAAAAGCCACATAAACGGGATGGTCCGTCGTGTAGGTAAGCACCCGCGCCGCATCAACGCTTAAGACCCCGGCAAAGTCCGTCTGGATAAGAATCGTTTTCTGATCAATCCGGGAGATGGTTCCGATCAGGGTGGATCCGTTTTCCAGCGTGATCACATCCGCGCGCGCGGACAGAAGCGGAAACCATGCCGAAAGACAAAACAAAACAATCGGTATGATTATTTTTTTCATGATGAACCTCCTTGGGATTTCAGTGGCGACGGCAGGCAGGGCCTACATTCGGATCAGCACCGTAAAAAAAACCGCTGCAGATAACCGGTTGTGTACAAATTTTCTTCCTCCGCGGTGGAAAAACCGTAGAGCGGATGGAGAAAGTCGTCGGATGCTTCGGGGGTCATGGCCGAAGCCAGATGCGAAAATTTGACGATCGGTCCCGGATCGGTTCTTTCGGCCGGAATGGCCGAGGTTTTAGACGGCGGATCCAATTCTTTCATGGAAGAGGTATATCAAAAAAGGGAAGAACCGTCAAAAACCAAACCGGCGGAAGAACGCGCGGCGGCCGCTGACATCAGAATCCCCTATTTGGCTTTTCCGGCTGAATGTTCCACCATGACGGCCACCAGGCGCCACGAGGTGCCGTACAGAGATACGGTTTCCCACGAGGCGTTCTTCCGGACAACGTTTGCGGATTGGCCTTTCGTGAATTCGTAAACTCCTTTCCCCCGCGGCCGCGCGGCAATTCGTTTTCCCAGCGCCAGAAGACCGGCGTAAGGCTGGTAGCGTTTGGAGGCAAACAGGTTCAATCCGATCTGCGACGCATCCGCGTCAT
>JAQVQT010000259.1 GCA_028701435.1 Smithellaceae bacterium
ATTGTTCGAGGAATCACCAGATGACGATCAATGTCAAGATCAAAGAACACATCCAGTTCATCGAAGTGGACCGGCCGAAAAAATTCAATGCCATGACGCAGGAAATGTATCACGAGCTGGCCCGCGCCTATTTCAAGCTCGATGCCGATCCCGAGGCCCGCGTCGGTCTTGTCTATGCCGTTGGCCCTCATTTTACTTCCGGTCTGGAGCTGACCGACTGGGCCGGCACGTTTGACGCAGGCAAGGGCTTTCCTTTTGTCGCGGAAAACGAAATCGATCCATTTTATATTATGAGTGATGTTCGCTGCCGCAAGCCAATTATCATGGCCGTGCAGGGGTATTGTTACACATGGGGCTTTGAGATGATGCTCAACACGGATATTCGGGTGGCGGCCGCCGACACACGGTTCGGCATGCTGGAAGTGAAGCGCGGTTTTTTCCCGGCGGGCGGGGCGACGCTCCGGCTGCCCAAAGAGATCGGCTGGGCCAACGCCGCGCGTTACATGTTGACCGGCGATGAGATGAGCGCGGCGGAGGCCTATCGTCTGGGGTTGGTTCAGCATTTGACGGAGCCGGGCCGGCAGTTCGACAAAGCCCTGGAGCTTGCCGGGCGTGTGGCGAATGCCGCGCCGCTGGGAGTGAGCGGCGCTTTAAAATCATGCCGCATGGCCGCCCTGCAGGGGGAAGAAGCAGCCAGGGCAGCCATTTTTCAGGAGGTCGCCGAGGTCATGAAAAGCGAGGACATGAAGGAAGGTTTGCAATCTTTTATCGAGCGGCGCGCTGCGGTATTCAAGGGGAAATAGCCTTTACATTTCAACAGGAGGAATTCAATATGGCTCACAGTAATTGGTTGTATCAGACGCGGGACATCATGTTCCAGGTCAAAGAATGGCTCGGTGTGGAAAAGCTCTTGGGCCTTGACGCTTATAAGGATTACTACGGGATGGACGACATCGACAGTTTCCTCGATGTCAACTTTAAAGTCTGCCGCGATGTGATGTGTCCGGCCAACAAAGACGCCGATGAACCCGGCGCGAAATTTGTGGGCGGCAATGAACATGCCGTGGTGACGCCGGACTCATTCAAGAATGTTTATAAAACCATTATGGATGCGGAGCTGGGCCCCCAGTTCGGCTACCGAGGCGAAGGCAAAATACCGCTGTGCTGGTACGCTCCGATTCTGGAGTTGCAGTCTGCCGCGTCGCCGTCGATCGTCATGTTCTGGTGTCTGACGCAGGGCGCGATCACCGTGCTTCATGAATTTGCCACGCAAAAACAGCAGGACCTGTTCATCCCCAAACTGCGGACAGGCGAATGGGGCGGCACCATGGGGCTTACCGAACCGGGTGCAGGCTCCGAAGTCGGCGCGGTGCAGAGCAAGGCGTTTCCCACCGACACGCCCGGCAAGTACAAACTCACCGGAACGAAATGCTTCATCTCGTCGGGCGACCATGACCTGGCCGAAAACATCATCCATCTGATGCTGGCGAAGACCCCGGGCGCCAAGGAAGGCACCGCCGGCATTTCGCTTTTCATCGTGCCCAAGTTCTGGGTCAACGAGGACGGCTCGCTGGGCGCCTGGAATGACGTCACCACCATGGGCATCGAGCACAAGCTGGGCATTCACGGTTCGACCACCGCCACGCTGGCCATGGGTGAAAACGACAACTGCTACGGCTGGATGGTCGGCGAAGCAGAAGTGAAAGACGGACGCGGCATCGGCATGAAGCAGATGTTTGCGTATATGAACGAGGAACGCCTGAACACGGGACTGTTCTCGCTGGGCTGCATCGGCTCCGCCTACTACGCCGCGCTGGATTATGCCAAGCTGCGCGTGCAGAGCAAGCATTCCACCAATCCCAAGGGCCCCAGCGTCCGGATCATTGAACACGAAGACGTCCGCCGCATGCTCTTGTCCCAGAAGTCCGTTCTGGAGGCCTGCCGGGCGCTCATTTACAAGTCCTATCTCTACCGCGATCTGGCCGTCGATGCCGCCACGCCCGAAGAGCGTGAATATTACGATGATATGTTTGCGATCAACAACCCCATGTGCAAGGCCTATACCTCCGACATGGCGAGGCTCACCACCGGCGATGCGATCCAGTGCCATGGCGGCTATGGCTTCACGGAAGAGTACGCCCCGGCGGAACTGTACCGGGACGTAGTGATTTACGGAATCTGGGAAGGCACCAACTTCATCCAGGCGCAGGATTATACCGGCCGCAAATTCACCATGAAGGACGGTGCGCCGTTCAAAAAATGGGTGGCGGAAATTGACGACTTTGTCGCCAACAAAAAGACGGACGAATTCGCGGCGGAATTCGCGATGATGGCGGAAGCCATGACGGCTTTCAAGGAGATCGTCAATATGAATGACGCCTGGACGAAGGGCGACCGCCAGATGAAACAGCTTTTCGCCACCCGGACTATGCACGCAGGCGCGAGAGTCTACTGCGGCATGCTGCTTTTGGACCAGGCGCTACTGGCGGCGGCAAAGATGAAAGAGAAAGGCGAGATCGACGCCGATTTCTACAAGGGCAAAATTGCCACGGCCCGGTTCTATGTCATGAATCATGTTCCCGAGATCTTCGGATATCTGAAGACCATGAAGTACGGCGACCGCAGCGCGATCGACATCCCCGAAGAAAGCTTCATGTAGGGCGAGTACGTGATTTGTAGGGAATGGTTTTTAAACCATTCCGATGTTGTGTAGGGAACGGTCGTGACCGTTCCTGGCTTTTAGGACAGAAATATGTAGGGAACGGTCTTGTCACCCGCAGCGGTGGTTTAAACCGTTCCGCGGCTGTAGTAAAAATTCGTCATTCCCGCCTGTGTCCTTCAGGTTACGAAGGAGGGAATCCAGAAAAATGATAAAAAGGCTGACGTGCTTTGCGCTTCAGCCTTTCATCTTATCGGAAAGAAAATACTGGAGATGGTTCTATTCATTTCCGATTTTGAACTCCCCAAAAATAGAACCGTCCCCATTTATC
>JAQVQT010000043.1 GCA_028701435.1 Smithellaceae bacterium
GACGCAGGCAGAAAGGCGCCCGTCAACACCTGCGGCATTGAGGAATTGCGGCCGAACCGCTGGCAGCCCCGAAAAAATTTCAACGATGAAGACCAGAAAAAACTGGTGGCGTCCGTCCGGCAAAGCGGCATCATTCAACCGATCATCGTGCGCCGGGCCGATTCCGGCTATGAAATCATTGCCGGGGAACGCCGCTGGCGCGCGGCACAGGCGGCGGGCCTCAAAGACGTGCCGATTGTTGTCCGCAAAGCTACTGATGCGGAAGCCGCTGAATTGTCGCTGATTGAAAATATTCAGCGCGAAGAGCTAGGCCCCCTGGAAGAAGCGGATGCCTATGTCACACTGATGGAAACCTTTAAAATGTCACAGGAATCCATCTCCGCTCGGGTCGGCAAAGACCGTTCCACCATTGCCAATACCGTCCGTCTTTTAAAGCTGCCGGAAAAAGTGAAGACTGCCCTGACGCAAAAAAAGATTACGTCGGGGCACGCCCGATGCCTTCTGGCGTTGCCGTCGCCGGGAGAGCAGGTTGCCGCCCTGGATATGATTTTAAAAAGAGAACTCAATGTTCGGGAAACCGAGAAGCTTATCAACCGGTTAAAACAAAAGCCCGTGGAAAAAAAGGCCGCCGTCAGGGACCGCTTCATGGCGGATTTGGAAAAACAATTGACGGCAAAATGCATGGCCCGTGTTCAGTTGAAGGGATCTCCCAAAAAAGGGGCGATTGAAATTTCGTACAAATCCATGGATGAACTGAATCGCCTGGCGCGCTATCTTTTGGATGAATTGTAGAAAATAAAATTTATCAACACGTGTTGATAACATTGTTTGGAAAAGGTTGATCATGGAATCCGTCTGGGATAAAGCTACGAAAATTATTCAGGAAAAAGTATCAAAGCAGAACTTTGACACCTGGATTAAACCCATCAAAATTGTCTCTATGGAAGACAAACGCGTCCAACTGTCCGTGCCCAATAAATTTTTCAAAGACTGGCTCATGGACAATTATTTATCTATGATCAAAAACTCTCTGCACAGCGTGGTCGGGATCAGCGTGGATATTGATTTTATGCTGAGCAAGGATAAGGAAAAAAAGCCCGAAGTAGCCGTATTGCCTTTTGAACAAAGCAAGCATTCGGCAGCCTCTCCACCCGTCAGAAATAAAAATATTTCCTTTCTCAACAGCAATTATACCTTTGACCGGTTTGTGGTTGGCCCATCCAACCAGTTTGCCCATGCCGCCTCCATTGCCGTCGGCAAGCAGCCGGCGAAAAATTATAATCCTCTTTTCATCTACGGGGGCTCGGGGCTGGGAAAAACCCATTTACTCAATGCGATCGGGTTGATGACGATAGCCTCCCATCCGGATTTGAACGTTATGTATGTGTCGGCGGAATCCTTCATGAACGAAATGATCAATTCCATCCGCTACGACCGGATGCCGAAATTCCGTGAAAAATACCGGAACATCGGGTGTTTGCTGATCGACGACATTCAGTTTCTCGCCGGCAAGGACAGAACACAGGAAGAATTTTTTCACACGTTCAACACGCTTCATGATTCCGGAAAGCAGATTGTTGTAACATCGGATAAATTTCCAAAGGATATTCCCAATCTGGAAGGCAGGCTTAGGTCGCGGTTTGAGTGGGGTCTGATCGCGGACATTCAACCTCCGGAAATCGAAACAAAAGTCGCGATCATTGAAAAGAAAATGCATGAGGGCAAGATGGAGTTGTCTCCGACGGTGACGCATTACATCGCGTCGCATGTGGAATCCAATATTCGCGAACTGGAAGGCTTTTTAATTCGAATATCCGCGTACTCATCTCTTACCAACCGGGAAATCGACCTGGACCTGGTCAAGGAAGTTCTGAAAACACTCGTTAAACACAATAATAAAGAAGAGGTAAGTGTTGAGGAAATTATAAAAACTGTCGCCGGGAAAATGAATGTCAAAATTTCCGACATCAAGGCGCACAATAAAAGCAAGAATCTGGTGTTAGCCCGGCAGATCTCGATGTATCTTGCCCGGAAACTGACCAATTTCTCTTACCCCGACATCGGACAAAAAATAGGCGGCCGTGATCACTCGACCGTGATTTACGCCAACAACAAAATTCTAAAGACCATGGAGTCGGACGCCGCCTTTAAAAAAACGATTCAGGATATAGAGGACAGTGTTGTCCACAAAACGTGATCAGGATCTGCACGCTTCCTCAACAGGTGTTGCCGACCCAAAGGATTGAAAACAGAGATGAATAATAGTTAATCCACATATCCACAGGCGTTATTACTAATACTAGTTATGTATATGAGAAACAAAAAAATAAAAGTATTAATGGGAGGCGACGATGGAATTTAAAGTGAATAGAAATATTTTTCTGGATGGGATTCAGAAAACGTTAGGCATTGTCGAGAAAAAGACAACAACACCCATTTTAAATAATGTTCTTTTAAAGGCGGAGACCAACAAGATAAAAATTATCGCCACGGACCGGGAGATCAGTCTCATCTCCGATTATGATGCGGATATCGCTGAAAAGGGCGAAATTACTCTCTCGGCCAAAAAACTCTACGAAATGGTTCGGGAGATTCAGGGAGAGGTCGTCCATTTCACCAAAAGCGCCAACAATATTGTAAAAGTAACCTGTCAGAGAGCCGTCTATAAAATACCCGGTCTTCCAGCGGATGATTTTCCCAGTGTCGCCGACAGTCAGCAGGTGGAGTTTTTCAATATTCCCGGATCGGTCCTGAAAGATTTGATCAGCAAAACCTCATTTGCAATGGCCTTTGATGAAAGCCGGAAAAACTTAAACGGCGTATTACTGGAGACAACCTCCGACGGAAAGAATCATATCTGGCGCATGGTGGCCACGGATGGACACCGGCTGGCGGTGGCTAGGGCGATTACGGTTGATCCCTGTCCGGAGCTTGCCAAGGGAATTATTATTCCCCGCAAGGGACTTCTGGAAGTGAAAAAACTGATGGACGTTCATGAAAATGTCAGCATCGGCATTCATAAAAACATGTTTGTGGTCAAAACGGAAAACACTGTTTTGAAAGTCAACCTGGTGGATGCGGAATATCCCGATTACAAACGGGTGATTCCGGCGGAAAAGGGCGTCAGTGTGACGCTGGACAAGGAATTGTTTCTGCATGCGCTCAGAAGAATGAACGTGGTGTCTTCCGAACGTTACAGCGGTGTGATTATATCGTTTACCGCGGATAAAATGACATTGAATTCAACCAATCTGGATGTGGGTGAAGCCACGGAAGAAATTGACATTGCGTATACCGGCGAGGATATGGATGTTGGATTCAACGTCAACTATGTGATCGATGCCGTATCGGCCATATCGATTGATAATGTTGTGATGGAAGTGGGTGTCGGTTTAAAGCCGACCCTGATTAAACCGGCCGAGGGAGACAATTATCTGTGCATTGTCATGCCCTTAAAAATCTAAAATGGGTTTGGATGGAATTCCAAAGAGGTTGAAGGAGTAAAAAAGCAGTTATGGTAGAAACGTATGATGCCGACAGTATTAAAGTTTTAGAAGGCCTGGAAGCGGTTCGCAAGCGTCCGGCCATGTATATCGGCTCCACCAGCAAAGAAGGTCTTCACCATCTGGTGTACGAAGTTGTTGACAACAGCATTGACGAAGCGGCGGCGGGGTTTTGTGATTCCATTTCCGTTAAAATCAGGGTCGATAACAGCATCCTTGTAGAAGACAACGGCCGGGGCATCCCGGTGGATATTCATAAGACGGAAGGCGTTTCGGCCGCGGAAGTCGCCATGACCAAGCTGCACGCCGGCGGAAAGTTCAACAACGACACGTATAAAGTATCCGGCGGTCTGCACGGCGTCGGCGTATCGGTGGTCAACGCGCTTTCCCGCACCTGTGAACTGGAGGTGCGCCGCGACGGAAATGTTTACCGGCAGACTTACAGGCGGGGCATTCCGGACGGGCCATTGCAGGTTGTCGGCAAGAGCAGGGGAAGAGGCACCACCGTCGCCTTTCTGCCGGATGACGAGATTTTTGAAGAAACCGAATTCAGTTTTGACGTGATTGCCAACCGCCTGCGGGAACTGGCGTTCCTCAACTCCGGCGTCAAAATCACCCTGGTGGATGAACGGTCGGAAAAAAAGGCGGAGTTTTTCTATAAAGGCGGCATTGTTTCTTTTGTGGAGTATATCAACCGCAACAAGAAAGTGCTTCACAAGGAGCCGATCTATGTGACCGGCGCCCGGGAAGACTGTTCGGTGGAAGTCGCCCTGCAATACAACGACAGCTACCTGGAAAACATCTTTTCCTTTGCCAACAGCATCAATACCGTGGAAGGCGGCATGCACATGGTCGGCTTCCGCGCTGCGCTGACCCGCGTGTTCAATAATTACGCCACCGCCAATAAGATCATCAAGGACGGAAAGGAATCCCTGCGCGGCGAAGACCTGCGTGAAGGGCTGGCCTGCGTCATCAGCGTGAAGGTTCGAAACCCGCAGTTTGAAGGACAAACCAAAACCAAACTGGGCAATTCCGATGTCCGCGGTCTCGTGGAAGGAATTGTTTACGAGAAGATCGGTTCTTACCTCGAGGAAAATCCTTCCGTCGCCAAACAGATTCTCAACAAATGCATGGATGCCGCGCGCGCGCGCGACGCGGCCCGCAGAGCCAGAGAATTGACGCGCCGCAAGAGCGCGCTGGAAGTCGGCTCGCTTCCCGGAAAACTGGCCGATTGCCAGGAAAAAGACCCCGCCTTAAGCGAGCTTTACCTGGTGGAGGGGGACTCGGCCGGCGGCTCGGCCAAGCAGGGACGCGACCGGAAAAACCAGGCGATTCTGCCGCTGCGCGGGAAGGTGCTCAATGTGGAAAAAGCCCGCTTCGACAAGATGCTGCAAAACGAAGAAATCAAGGTGATTGTGACGGCTCTCGGAGCGGGCATCGGCGCCGATGACTATGACGTCAGCAAGCTCAGGTATCACAAAGTCATCATCATGACGGATGCCGACGTGGACGGATCGCACATCCGCACACTGCTTTTAACCTTCTTTTTCCGTCAGATGCGCGAGATGATCGAGAGAGGATATTTGTTTATCGCGCAGCCGCCGCTGTATAAGGTGGTGGACAAGAAGAAAGAGTTTTATATTCAGAATGAAGAACAAATGAAAAATTACGTTCTGGAAAACGGCGTCAACAAAGTAAATTTATTCATGGGAGACGAAAGCCCCTTTCCCGTTTCAGGAAACAAATTACTGACCGTCATCAAAAAAATTACGCGCATTAAAGATTTGCTTGACCGTTTTGAAAAAGATCATCGCGACCGGAATGTCGTTAGGATTGCGGCCGGAGATCCCACACTGACGGATGAGACGTTTCAAAACGAAAGCGAGCTTCTGAAAATCGCCGGCAGAACGGTAGTTGCCCTGGGCAGCAACGTGGTGGCGGACTACCACATCGACGAGGACCCCGATCACGGCGGCTACAAGATGCTTTTTGACATCAAATACAACGGAACGATCCATACCACCTGCATCGACCGGGAAACCTTCCGCACGCCGCAATTCGGCGAAATCCGCAATCTGATGGGTCAGGTTTCCATTCTGGGTGAACCGCCTTACAGCGATCGGCAGGAAGACGCATCGGCGCCGGTGATCCTTCCAACCGCCAAGGATCTGGTGGACCACATCATCAACCTGGGCAAGAAAGGCTTGACCATCCAGCGCTACAAAGGTCTGGGTGAAATGAACCCCGAACAACTCTGGGAAACCACCATGAACCCCGAAAAGCGAACCCTCCTTCAGGTGGGCGTCGAAGACGCGGTGGTCGCCGATGAAATTTTCACCACGCTGATGGGCGACGAGGTGGAACCGCGGCGCGAGTTCATTTACCAAAACGCCATGTATGTGTCCAATCTGGACATTTAAGAAGGAAAAAATAAAATGGAACGAGATATCCACCACAGGCAAACCCTGGTGAACATAGAAGACGAAATGAAGAAATCCTACCTGGATTACTCCATGAGCGTCATTATCGGCCGGGCGATTCCCGACGTGCGCGACGGCCTCAAACCGGTGCATCGCCGCATCCTGTTTGCGATGTCGGAAATGGGCAACCGCTATAACAAACCCTACAAAAAATCCGCCCGCATCGTCGGCGACATCATGGGTAAATATCACCCCCACGGCGACGCGGCCATTTATGACACGCTGGTCCGCATGGCGCAGGACTTCTCCATGCGCTACACGCTCGTGGACGGACAGGGCAACTTCGGATCGATCGACGGCGATCCACCCGCCGCCATGCGCTACACGGAAAGCCGCCTGGCGCGCATCACGGATGAAGCGCTGGCCGATCTGGAGAAAGACACGGTCGATTTTGTGCCGAATTACGATGAATCGCTCACGGAGCCGTCGATTCTGGCGACGCGCCTTCCCCTGCTCTTGCTCAACGGAACATCGGGCATCGCCGTCGGTATGGCCACCAATATTCCGCCCCACAACCTGACCGAAATCATCAACGGGACGATCGCCCTGATTCAGAATCCCAAAATGATCGTGGAAGAGCTGATGAAACACATCCCCGGCCCGGATTTTCCCACGGCCGGCTTCATCAACGGCCGGGAAGGGATTCTTTCCGCTTACAAAACCGGGCGAGGCATCATCCGCATTCGGGCTCGCGCGCTCATCGAAAAGAACGCCCGCAACGACCGGGAAACCATCGTCATCACCGAACTGCCGTATCAGGTCAACAAGGCGACGCTGATTGAAAAAATTTCCGAGCTGGTGCGCGACAAGAAAATTTCCGGCATTTCCGATCTGCGCGACGAATCGGACCGGGAAGGCATCCGCGTGGTCGTGGAGCTCAAGCGCGACGAAAGCTCCGCGATCATTCTCAACCAGCTTTACAAATTCACGCAGATGGAAGTCTCCTTCGGCATCATCATGCTGGCGATTTCCGAAGGGCGGCCGCAGGTTTTCAACCTTAAAGCAGTGCTCGAGAAATTCATCGCCTTCCGCCAGGAAGTGGTGACCCGCCGCACGCAGTTCGATCTGGCGCGCGCCCGGGAGAGAGCGCATATTCTGGAAGGCTACATCATCGCGCTCAATAACATCGACGAAGTTATCAAAGTCATCAAGGCGGCCAAAAGCCCCAATGACGCGTCCATCGCGCTGTGTTCCACGTTTCATTTGTCCGAGATTCAGGCCAAAGCCATTCTCGAAATGCGGCTGCAGCGTCTGACCGGCCTGGAACGAGACAAGATCGACGCGGAATACGCGGATATTACGGCGCTGATCGCCAAACTGGCCGGCATTCTGGCCGATCCGAAAAAAGTGCTGAAAGTGATCGTCGACGAGCTCCAGGAGATTCGGGAAAAATACGGCGATGAGCGGCGCACGGAAATCGTCGCCAGCACGGAAGACATCGACATTGAAGACATGATCGTTGAAGAAGACATGGTGGTTACCATCTCGCATACCGGCTACATCAAGCGCAACGCCGTCAGCCTTTACAAGAGCCAGCATCGGGGCGGCCGGGGCAAGGTCGGCATGGGAACCAAGGAAGAGGATTTTGTCGAAAAAATATTCATTGCCTCCACCCATCATTACCTTCTGGTTTTTACCAGCGCCGGAAAAGTGCACTGGCTGAAAGTGTATCAGATTCCGCAGGCCGGGCGGGCGGCCAAGGGCAAGGCCATGATCAATCTGGTCAGTCTGGCGCCGGGTGAGCGCGTCAGCGCGACGCTGCCGGTCAAGGAATTTGTTTCGGACAAGTTCGTCGTAATGGTCACGCGCAAAGGCATCATCAAAAAAACCGATCTGGCTGCTTACTCCAATCCGCGCACCGGCGGCATTATCGCCATTTCCATCGATGATGATGACGAACTGGTGGACGTGCAGTTGACCAACGGCGATCAGGATATTTTCCTGGCTTCACGCCTGGGCATGGCCATCCGCTTCCGGGAAGACGAAGTGCGCGACATGGGCCGGACGGCCCGCGGCGTCCGCGGCATCAATCTGGACGAGGGCGATGACGTCATCGGACTGGACATTCCCGCGCAAAACACCTTCATGCTGACGGTTTCAGAGAACGGCTACGGCAAATGCACGCCGATTGACGAATACCGCGTACAGTCGCGGGGCGGCAAGGGAACGATCAACCTGAAGACCGTCCCGAAGATCGGCAATGTTTCCGGCGTCCTGCAGGTTCAGGGCGAGGAAAACGTCATGCTCATCTCCAGCACCGGCAACGTCATCCGGATGAAGGTGCAGGAAATTCCGGTGAACCATCGCGTGACCCAGGGCGTCAAACTGATTGACCTGGCACCGGAAGAAAAACTCGTCGGCGTGGCCCGCACGACATCGGAAGCCGAAGACAAGGACGAGGCCAACGGAAACGGCGCCGAAGAGGCCAACGGAGCCGGAGAAGAAAACGGACCGCCGGCCGACGAATCGTAAAAGCCGAAAGCGGGGAGCGGTCTGACGCCGTTCCCCGCTTTCCATTCGTCCTTGTTTATCCTTTCGCACAACGCTATAATTCCCCCGTGAAAAAATACGAACTTTTTGACCATACCGCCGATCTGGGTATGGAAATTTACGGGCGGACGAAAAGGGACCTTTTCGCCAACGCGGCTTTTGCCTTGTTTGACGTGATGATTCAGGACGTCCGGCCCCCGACAAAACGCGGCGGAAAAGAACGGCTCAAAATAAGAACCGTGCAGGGCGCGGATGTCGAGGATTTGCTGGTGAACTTTCTGCGGGAGCTTCTGTATGGGTTCAATGGTTTGGGCTGGGTGTTAAATCGCGGCTCGATTCTGGCGTGCACCAATAAAAAAGCGGTCGCGCAATATGACGTTGAGACGTATCATCCCAAACGGCATTTGATCAAAACGGAGATTAAAGCCGTCACGTATCACGGCTTAAGCGTACAAAAGATCAAATCCGGATGGAAGGCCAGGGTGATCTTCGATGTCTGAGATTAAGTTGGAAAAACTGGATGAGAACCGCTGGCTTTTGCCGCAAACGGGCGCGATGCGTGTCCCGGGCATCATCTATGCCAATGAAAAAATTCACGATTTGCTGAAGCACGATGAAAGTGCTCGGCAGGTGGCCAACGTCGCTCACCTGCCGGGGATCGTCAATTTTTCGCTGGCCATGCCGGACGTCCACTGGGGATACGGCTTTCCCATCGGCGGCGTGGCGGCCTTCGACCTGGAAACGGGTGTGGTATCACCCGGCGGTGTGGGTTACGACATCAACTGCGGCTGCCGCCTGATGGCCACCCGTCTGACGCTTCCCGATATTCGCGACCGTCTCAAGGAATTGACCGAGGCCCTATACCGGCGCATTCCGTCCGGCGTCGGCTCGACCGGCTACGTCAAGCTTTCCGGCAAAGATCAGAAAAAAGTGCTGGAAGAGGGAGCGGCCTGGGCGGTAAGGGCGGGATACGGCACGGCGCAGGACTTGGAAACCACCGAAGACGGGGGATGCATCGTCGGCGCTGATTCGGAGAAGGTTTCCGCGCGCGCTCTGGAGCGGGGCAAGCAGCAGTTGGGCACCCTCGGCTCCGGCAATCACTTTCTGGAAATCGAAGCCGTGGAAGACATCTTTGATGAAACCGCGGCTCGGGTTTTTGGTCTTTCCAAAGGCCAAATCGTTATCATGATTCACACCGGGTCGCGGGGCCTGGGGTATCAGATTTGCGACGACTTCCTGGCGCTGATGGTCAAGCACCAGACGGAAACCGGCATCGCGCTTCCCGACCGTCAACTGGCCTGCGCCTATCTGTCCTCCGGTCGCGGACAAAACTATCTGGCTGCCATGGCCTGCGCAGCCAACTACGCCTGGGCCAACCGGCAGATCCTGATGCATCTGACACGCGAGGTTCTGGAAAAAACCCTGCGCGTGTCCCCGCGCGAACTGGGCATGCGGCTGGTATATGACGTCTGCCACAATATCGCCAAAATCGAAAAATTTTCCGTGGCAGGCCGGGAGAAAAAACTCTGTGTGCACCGCAAGGGAGCGACGCGGGCCTATCCGGCCGGCCACGAAGACGTTCCCGCCTGCTACCGGAGCGTCGGACAGCCGGTGCTGATTCCGGGTGACATGGGGTCCGGATCCTACGTGCTGGCCGGTCAGGCCAAAGCGATGGACGAAACGTTCGGCAGCGCCTGCCACGGCGCGGGCCGCGTCATGAGCCGGTCGCAGGCGATCCGTTCCAGCCGGGGCCGGTCCATCAGCCGGGAGCTGGCCGACCGGGGAGTTCTGGTGCTGGCCGGGAGCAAAGGAACCTTGAGTGAAGAAATGCCCGAAGCCTACAAGAATGTCCATGACGTCGTGGAAGTGGTTCATGACGCCGGCATCGCGAAAAAAGTGGCGCGTCTCAAATCCATTGCCTGCATCAAAGGCTGACCGGGTGGCCGCGGCATTTGACTTTTTGCAAAACCCGGCATAAGAAGCCCTATCAATCCAAAACCGGAGAGCGGCATGACGGAAATTCTTTTTGACGCGAACGAAGACTGGGAAAAACGTGTTTTGTGCAGCGATGAGTCCTGCATCGGCACCATCGGACCGGACGGCAAATGCAGGGAATGCGGCAAGCCATACGCGGGCGTGCTTCCCGAAGGCCATGGACAGGTTGCATTGCCAACGCCGGCCCCGCCCGAAGAAAAGTCCGCGACGCCGGAAGAGACGGCCTTTGATGAGGATTGGGAGAAAAGAGTCCTGTGCGGCGACGAGTCCTGCATCGGCGTGATCGGTCCCGACGGCCGGTGCAAGGAGTGCGGGAAACCTTTGAAGTAAAAAAGCGCGCCGCATTTTTGAAACACGGCGCGCTTCTCTCTCCGGAAATCCCGAAGTTCTATTGGTGAAAGTTACGGCAGCTCGGCAATCCAGGACGGATCGGAAAACCAGCGCTTGCTCGCGCCGTCCAGCATTCCATCCCCCTTGAGCAGGAACAGAAGATTTTCCAGAAAGTTCGTCAGAAGCGGATCATCCTGGCGGATTGCGATGCCGATCGGCTCCACGCTGAAGGGAGGATTGGCTACGAAGCCTTTGTCCTGATACTTGAAGGAGGTCACACTGGTGTAAGGGTAGTCGGCCATCATGGCTTTGACCTTCTTTTTCCGCAGCAGATCGAGCGCTCCTTCCGTAGAACCGGCAACCACCAGTTTCGCTTTGGGCAGCATCAGCTTTGCGATTTTCTCCGTCGTGGTTCCGGCGGGAACGGCGATGCTGAAATCCGACTTATTGATATCCTCGACGCTGTTGATGTTGATAGCAACGTCCTTGGTGGTCAGGATGGACTGCCCCGACACGAAATAGGGGCCGACATAGACCACCCGCAGATTCCGATCCGGCGTGATGGTCATGCAGGAAAGGATCATATCGATTTTGCCGCTTTCCAGAGCCGCAAGCAGGTCATTAAAGGGAATCTCCACAACGCGCAGCTTGACATCCATCGCCGCTGCGATCATCTTGGCCAGGTCAATATCTAAACCTTTGATGCTGCCGTCCTTGGCCTTGAAGGTCAGAGGAGGAAGATTGGCTGACGTGCCGACGACCAGTTCCTTTTTCTTCAAAATGGAATCAACCGTCGGTCCGGCAAAGGCAGCGGACACCAAACATAACATCAGGAACATCACCAGGATCATTTGGTACACAGACTTTCTCATGTTTTTACTCCTCATAAAGAATTTTTTGAAGCGATATTGTTTTCCTGACGCGCATCTGCGTTGGGAAGAACCACAAAGCGCCCACCAAAGAGATTTGTAAGAAATTGCCGGAAATGTATAGAAGGGCGGCGGTTTTGTGTCAAGAGAAAAAAGGCTTTGCGGCCCGGGAAGGCATTTACATATTGACAGCCTGAGGAAATTAAAGGTAATGGAGCACAGGATTTTGAAGGAAGTGCCAAGGTCACTGGTGGGCCTCCCGGACTTCAAATCCGGTGTGGGGCGCTAGAACCGTCCCAGGTGGGTTCGATTCCCATGCACTTCCGCCAATTTATTAGCAAATTTCGATTTTTATCGAATAAA
>JAQVQT010000260.1 GCA_028701435.1 Smithellaceae bacterium
CTTTATCGCCGCTTCCGGTTTCTGTCTCCGTCCGAATGTCACCGGGAGCATCATAATATGTTTGGAGAGGCTCCGCCGTTGACGAGCATCAGGAGAGCCATCACCAATCTCGCCCACTACGGCCTGCTGGAAAAAACATCCATGCGGCGCACGGGAATTTACGGGAAAAAAGAATACATCTGGAAATACCGACAGCCTGACGTGCGGATCGCGCAGGCTGAATTATTTTAAACAGGAGGAAGGATGAAAAGATTTTATTTGTGGTGTGTCACGCGGGCCTTGCGCTCGTTGACCGAAGAAGAGCGGGTCGCGGTGATCGCTGAAGTCTATCCAGACAAACACCTGCGAAAGAATCCGAGAAAGAAAAAGTAAATGATTCTCCCGCCGTCAGTAACAGAAGTTTTGGGGCCGTGGGCCGACTTCTCAATGATCCCGCCGGCAGTTCTCCAAGCGGCGGCAGAGCGTGGCACAGCAGTTCATAATGCCTGTTTCGCTTATGCCGCCGCCCTTCCGGTCGTTGGATTGCGGCCGGATGTTGCGCTTTACGTCGAGAGCTTCCAGCGGTGGTTTGATCATGTTGTTGACAAGGTGCTGCTTTGCGAAGAGCGGATCACTGACGAGCGGTTCGGTTATCACGGTGAGCCCGATTTACTTATCCAGGCGAAGAACAACGAGATAATCCTGACCGACATCAAAACGCCCGTAACCAAAATCAAACCGTGGAGGATTCAGTTGGCGGCCTATAAAAACCTTTGCGAGCAATATCTTTCCGTAAAGATTGACCGCGTTGGGTCGCTCCGCCTATCCCCGGAGGGGAAAACACCCAAGATGGATTATTACGATTACCAGGACAAGGACTATTCCGTTTTCGTTTCTTGTCTTAACGCATACCGTTTTTTTAAATCATAAAGGAGGATGATATGAATTTAGCCGCCGTGTTGGAATACGAGGATAAAGAACAAATCGTTGACGCGATTTGTGTCGGGCAGCCGCCGGAAATATTGCCACCGGTGCCCGCGACGCTGACCATCGAGGCCGTCAAGCCTCAATTCCTGCGGATCGTTGCTGGGGTCGAGGAAATGGTGGCCAACGCCCACGCGATTGAAGTGAAGGACGACGAAAGCCTGAAGTATGCGGTCGCCCTGGGCGGAGCCGCAAAGAAGGTCGCAAAGGCGCTGGAAGCCAAGGAAAAGGAAATTACGGCAGAAGCCAGCGACTTTGTGAAGGGATGCAGGTCCTTGCGCGATATGTTTTTGGACCGCCTCGTAGCGAACACCAAAAAGACAAACACCGACAGCATCGAGATCGTGTTGAAGGCCAAAATCACGGCCTACCAGTCCCAGGTTGAACTAGAGCGCCGGAAGCAGGAAGAGGCCGCCCGGAAAGCCGCCGCCGAATTGCAAGCGAAACTGGACGCGGAAGCCGCCGAAGCAAATAGGAAGGCCCGCGAGGAAGCCGCCCGCATAGCGGAAGAAGAGGCCAGGAAAAAGAAGGCGTCGGATGATGAGGTCGCCGCCGCCCGGAAAGCCGCCGAGGAAGAGGCGAAAAAACATGAAGTGATCGCGCCCACCGTTACGGCGCCGGTTATTCCCACCGCCAACAATGTCACCCGGACGGAAACCGGGACCAGCAGCCACCAGGTAAAAACGTGGAAATGCCGCGTAGTGGATGCATCCCTTGTTCCCCGCCAGTATTGCGAACCGTCCGCCAAACTGCTGAACGACGCGGTGAAGCTGGGAGTGCGCGAGATTCCCGGCTGCATCATTGAAGAGCTTTCGGATACTCGTTTTAGAACGTGAAAACAAATAAGGAGGTAACAGTATGGCAGCACAGAATTTACCGGCAACACAGGAAAGAACAGACGTATCCGGGCTTTTAAGCTCGGAATCGGTGAAAAAGCGTTTTGAGCAGGTCCTCGGAAAGAAGGCGGCGGGGTTTATGTCGTCCGTCATTTCGGCGGTCAACGCAAACAACGAATTGAAAAAAGCCGCTCCGATGACGGTTATCGCGGCGGCGGCCGTGGCCGCGTCCCTTGATCTCCCCATCAATCCATCGCTCGGATTCGCGCATATCGTCCCGTATCGAAAGGACGGTATCCCTATCGCGCAGTTTCAAATGGGGTGGCGCGGATATGTTCAACTTGGAATGAGGTCCGGCCAGTATAAGACCATGAATGCCTGTGTGGTCTATGAGGGCGAGCTCGTTGAAAGCAATCGCTTTACCGGTGAAATGTATTTCGATGAAAACAAAAGAACGTCGGATAAGGTCATCGGATATGTCGCCTTTTTCAAGCTGGTCAACGGCTTCGAGAAATATCTCTATATGACCGTTGATCAGGTTACGGCGCACGGGAAGAGATATTCAAAATCGTTCGACAACAAAAACGGCAAATGGCAAACGGATTTTGAGGCGATGGCCCTGAAAACAGTTCTGAAACTGCTTCTGTCTAAATTCGGGATTCTGTCCATCGAAATGCAGAATGCCGTTGTGTACGACCAGGCGGCCATCAAGACCATCGACGGCGCGTCGTATGAATACATTGACGGGACGGGTGATGATGCGGCGGCTATCGACGTAGGGGCCGAAAAAACCCCGGAGCAAATCTCCGCTGAATTTGACGCAACCATTCCCGCCGGCACCGATCCGGCGGCGCTCTCCGAATTTATCGAGGCGACCGCGAAGCGCAACAACGCGACCGGCGAGGCCGTGAAAGCCGAAGCAGTAATGGACCCGGCGGCATTCTGGAAGATATTTGCAGCCTACTTAAGAACAAAGAAGGGCAAGAAGGAAAACAAAAAGGAAGCCCCGGCAGATGTAAAAACAAGCGAAGCGCTGGCTCCCAACCCCTGCCCAAATAACCCGGACACGACCTATACAAAAGCCTATTGCGACGCCTGTGCCAAGCGGGGTGGCTGCCCGGCGTGGAACTAAAATGACTTACTACCAGCAGAACCGGGCCAGGCTGCTTGAGCTGGCCCGGAT
>JAQVQT010000261.1 GCA_028701435.1 Smithellaceae bacterium
AGCGGCAGCTTGCGGAAGTCGGCATTGCCGCGAAAATCCGCGTGGTGGAGTGGTCGGCGTTTGTCACCCATTTCATCAACAAGCGGCGCTTTGACGCGGTCATTCTGGGCTGGACGATTCCGTCGGACCCGGACGCCTATGACGTGTGGCATTCCGGCAAGACCGCGCCGGAAGAACTCAACTTTGTTTCCTACAGCAATCCGGAAGCTGACGAGATGCTGGAGAAGGGCCGCGGCACCTTCAACCAGGCCGAACGGAAAAAGTACTATGACCGTTTTCAGGAAATTCTGGCCGAGGATCAGCCTTACACTTTTTTGTATGTTCCAGACGATTTAATCATCCTTTCGAACCGCGTTCGCGGCATCGAGCCGGCGCCCGCCGGCATCGGCCACAACTTCATCCGGTGGTACGTTCCCAAAGACGAGCAGAAATACACGATGACCCGTTAACGGCGCTTGAATATGGCTTGACAGCAAAACCGTATGGGGCGAAAATAGGCACGCAAAATAAGTAGATTTGAGAGTTTCTATTTTGAAAAATGACTGTAAATGAAAAGGTGATTTAAATGGAAAATAAAAAATTTATCTATTACCAGGATGAGGAAATGCTTATCGGCTGGCTTGAAGAATTCCCTGATTATAAGACACAGGCTGAAAATCTTGATGATTTGAAAGAAAATCTGAAAGATATTTACCAAGAACTGACCAGTGGCAGAATTCCCAATGTTCTTCATGTCGGGGAGCTTCGTGTCGCATGAAGCATAGAGATTTAATTCGTGCTATTGAAGAAATGGGTTGCGTGTTTATCCGTCATGGAGGCAGGCACGACTGGTATCAGAATCCGGAAACGAAAATGTCTCAGCCGATTCCGCGGCACAGTGAAATTAAGGATTCCTTGGCAAAGCATATTCTGAAGATGCTGAAATCAAAATTATAAAAACAGTTTAGCCCTTCCAGCTTTTTGATTTAACAGTGTAATTTCTTAAAAATTCGATGCATAAGCATGGCACGAGAACTCTGTAAAAGTAAGGGGCAAAAAAGGCTTGACAATAGAACGTACGTTCTATATAAGACGAGCCATGAAAAAAATCCGCGATATAAAATCCGTTGAACAGAGTTTGGTGGCATTTTACCGTCATCAGAAGCGCATGCCCACGTATGCCGAAATGATGGACCTCTTTGAGGTGCGCTCCAAAAGCGTCGTTTTTTACTGGATCGAGAAGCTGATCGAAAAAGGCATTCTGGAAAAAGACGCGCAGGGATTTCTCAAACTCTCGGGTGTTTCCTTTGGCATTCCCCTGGTCGGCAATGTGGCCGCGGGGATTCCCGTGTCAGCCGAAGAAAGCACCCGTGATGTTCTGTCCATGGACGAATACCTTGTGGCGAGGCCCGAGGCTTCTTTTTTGCTCAGAGTCACGGGAGACTCGATGATCGGCGCGGGCATCATGGAGGGAGATCTGGTCGTGGTCGAACGGGAACGAACGCCCCGAAGCGGCGACATTGTTCTGGCCGAAGTCGATGGCCAGTGGACCATGAAATATTTCCGCCGGCAGGGCGGGAAAGTTGTCCTGGAAGCCGCCAATCCGGCTTATCCTGCGATTAATCCCAAAGAAGAACTCAAAATAGGCGGCGTGATCACCGCCTCCGTCAGAAAATATCTGATGTAACCCGGATCAGAAAACAGGGAGTAAAAAAATGCGCGCGATCATGGGTGTTTCTGCATTGTCCGGCGTTATGAATGGGCATCGGAGTGTCATGTTGAGTCGGGAATCGTTTGCGACGGCAACGCGCAAAACACCGAAGACGGGCCGCGGCCCGACCATGGTGGAAATCGACCGGCTGATTTCCGGAGCGGGCGCCGTTGTTTTGATCCTGTCGGCCCTTTATTTCGCACCGATTGTCGGATCAATTTTCATGAAATAGCGGCGCGGCGGAGCGTGAAGTCCGCCTTTTACCGTTTCAGTTCCTGTCGGATCGCCAGGCCGATGCTTTCCATCACATAGGGTTTTTTCACATAAGCGCCCGCACCGAGCCGCTGCGCCGTCAGCACCCGATCCGTTTCAGAGTACCCGCTGACCAGAATCGTCCTCTGCCGCGGGTTGACCTCGCGGATCCTTCGATAGGTTTCCAGACCGTCCGGCCCCGGAGACATGATCATATCCAGCAGAATAAGCTCCGCCTGCCTTTCCCGAAGAAATTGAACCGCCTCTTCTCCGCCGGGAACGGTCTCAACCGTGTAGCCCAGCTTTCGAAGCAGACTCGAAGCAACCTCCCGCTGCTCGGCAATGTCATCCACGACCAGAATCAGCTCCCCATGGCCCTGATAGTTCTCCATCGGCGTCTTCCGTTGCGGTGCAGCCTCCTCCTCCCTCGTTATGGGGAAGTACAGAATAAAGGTTGTTCCTTCTCCCTCTTTTGTTTGAATGTCAATGTACCCGTTCTGGTCCTTTACGGTCCCCCAGACAATCGGCAGGCCGAGCCCCGTGCCGCTCCAGCCCATTGTCTTTTTTGTGAAAAACGGCTCAAAGATTCTCTCCCGATGCTCCGCCGGAATCCCCGTACCCGTATCCGACACGGTCAGCAGGGCGTAATCCCCCTCCCGAACTTCTTCATGACCGATCAGGATTTTGTCCACGTAGCGGTTTTCCGTCCGGATGACGACCTCGCCGGCTTCGGCAATGGCCTCCGCCGCGTTTAACACCAGATTCATCAGCGTCTTTTCCAGATGAACGGACGAGCCTTTGATATTCAGAAGACGGGGGTCGCACTCCGCCCGGAAAATTACACGCGGATGGTCGTTTTTAATTTTTTCAAAAACGGGGGTTTTCAGGAAATCGTCAACGATCCGATTGAGGTTTACAATATCCGACACGGCGACCCCCCGCCGGGCCAGTGTGAGAAGATCCTGTATGATCACCGCTCCCTTCTCCGTGGACTGAAGGATCTTCTCCACGTTTTTTCTGGCTTGGTGATCCTCCGGAAG
>JAQVQT010000044.1 GCA_028701435.1 Smithellaceae bacterium
AAATTTGGTGGGCCCACCTGGAATCGAACCAGGGACCTACCGGTTATGAGCCGGTGGCTCTACCAATTGAGCTATAGGCCCGCCATTTTAGCCATTGCGTGAATTTTTTAACCGGCATCAAGATGCGTTGGAATATACCCAATCCCGGCGCTTGTCAATATTATTTTCCCGTCCGTTTCCGGGGGGAATGCTTTGCTTTTTTCAACGGCTCCTCTTCAACGACTTCCGGCTCTTCCACTTCGGAGACCACCGTCTCCTCCAGCGTCACTTCACCGAGAACCGCCGTTCCCAGCCGGTCGCTGATTCCGAAACGCATTCGCAGAACTTTTTCTTCACGCGGCGTCAGCGTGGACAGAATTTTGCGCGTCTGGTCCGCCAGATCCATGCTGATGGTGGCCTCCGATGGAGACATGATCTTTTTGTCTTCGATAAAGTCTCCCAGGTGGCTGTCCTCCTCCTCGCCGATCGGCGTTTCCAGGGAAATCGGCTCCTTGGCAATTTTCAGCACCTTGCGCACTTTTTCCAGCGGGTATTCCATTTTGTTGGCGATTTCTTCCGGAGTCGGTTCGCGCCCCAATTCCTGCACGAGGTAGCGCGACGTCCGGATCAGTTTATTGATCGTTTCAATCATATGAACGGGAATGCGAATCGTGCGGGCCTGGTCGGCTATGGCGCGCGTGATGGCCTGACGAATCCACCAGGTCGCGTAGGTGGAAAACTTGTAGCCCCGCTGATATTCAAATTTATCAACCGCCTTCATGAGCCCGATATTGCCTTCCTGAATCAAATCCAGAAACTGCAGGCCGCGATTGGTGTACTTCTTGGCGATGCTGACGACCAGCCTCAGATTGGCTTCGACCAGTTTCCGTTTGGCGATTTCCGCCTTGGCTTCTCCGTCTTCGATGGAATAGACAACCGTCTTGAGCGTGGCGGTTGGAATCCCCACCTCCTTGGCAATGTGCTTCAATCGTTTTTGGGCTTCGGGAACGGCCGTGTGACTCCGGTGCAGCCAATCGATGGACACTTTTGCCTCTTTCGCCGCCTGCCGCTCGTCCTGTTTGGATTTCTTCATCCGGGACCAGGCCTTTTCCATTTGGGTGATATTCAGGCCCGACTCTTTCTTGAAATGGTTGATCACGCGTTCCGCGCGTTCAATTTCATCCGTGAAAAATTTCAGCCGGGCGATAAAACGGTGCATCTGCTTCTTGCTGAAACGGATTTTCCGGCAAAGCGTGATGATATTTTTTGTGTTTTTCACCAGCTCCGCGGTCAAGGTCTCCCGTTGCTTGGCCCTCATGGTTTTGGATTTGAGCTTCTCGCGCAGAACCTTATTGCGGTCATTGAAGAGTCGAATCCGGGCGATCAGCCGGAGCACTCTTTCCTTGTGATCGTCCTCCTCCATGAACCCTTCTTCGTCCTCAATATTATCCACTACGTTTTTGACGCGGATTTCTCCGGATTCCAGCTTCTCGCCGATGCTGAGCACTTCGTCGATGGAAACGGTCAGACTGAAAATGGCCCACATGGTTTCCCGGGCGCCCTCTTCGATTTTCTTGGCGATTTCGACTTCGCCTTCGCGGCTCAGCAGTGAAACCAGCCCCATTTCCCGCAAGTACATTTTGACCGGGTCTCCGGTTTTGCCCGCGCCGGGAACCAGCGCAAGGGCTTCCGGAAATTTGGACGGCAGAGCATCCTCCACTGGTTTTTTCACCACCAGCTTTTCCCCTTGTTCCATATCGATGATATCGATGTTTTTTTCTCCAAACAGCATAATGATATCATCGATTTGTTCCGAGGAATTCAAATCAGGCGGCAGCATGTCATTCACGTCGTCGTAGGTTAAAAACCCTTTTTCTTCCCCCAGGGAAAGCAGCTTTTTAAATTCATCGGATTGTATTTCTTTCGCCATTTGGATGCCCCCGAATGTTATGATTGGTTCAAGTATTTATGTTCTTCCTTCATCAAATTCTGTTTCTGAAAAGTCAACTCCCGGATAAGATCCGAATCACCGCTTTCCTGTGCCTGCCGTAACTTGTGCTGCACCTGACGCTTTTGCTCTTTGTACCATTTTTGACGGATTCTCCGCATGTTATCGACAAAATTGCGCTCCACTCTATCGTCGTCGGTCGGAGGCGCTTCCACGCTCATTTTGTAAATATGCTCCCGCAGCGGCTTGTCTTCATCCGACGGCAGCAGGACGTTGACATCCACGTACCCCAGAAGTTTATAGGTTTGAATAATCCTGCTTCCCAGGTCCTTCAACACAGGCTCCAGAAAACACTCCAGAATATTCTCATCGTCCACCAGGAGCGCCTTCTGCGGGTACTCCAGCATCAGCCGGATCAAATTGAACTCCAGAGGATTCACGGCCATTCCGCCGGACGCCTTTTTAACACCCGCGCCGGACGGCACGGATGCCGGTTTCCGATGGATTTCCCTTTTCAGCAGCGCCTGGTCAATGCCCGATTTCTCCGCGATGCGCTTGATAAAAAGATTCCTTTCGATTTCATTGTTGATTTTCCCCACGAATTCCATCGCGGTTTTCACCAAATCACGGTTTTCTTCAAATGTTTTACCGTTTCCCAGAACGGAATCAATATAATAATCGCTGATCGCCGGCGCAAGGGTAATCAATTCTTCCAGCTTTCCCGGGCCGTATTTTTTCACAAAATCATCCGGATCACAGCCGTCGGGAAGGATTAAAGCCCGTGCGCTCATATTGGCGCCTAAAAAAAGCTCCAGCGACCGGTCCAGCGCCTTGCGTCCGGCCGCATCCGGATCAAACAGCGCGACGACATCCTGCGTGTAACGCCGCAGGAGCTCCAGATGATCGCGGGTCAGCGCCGTGCCCAGCGTCGCCACGACATTGCGCACCCCTGCGTTCCACAAGGAGATGGCGTCAAAATAGCCTTCCACGATCAGACAAAAACCGTTCCGGCGGATCGCCTCTTTGGCCTTGTTGAGTCCGTATAAATTTTTCCCCTTGCTGTAAACCGGTGACTCCGGCGAGTTGAGATATTTGGGCTCACCCTCTCCGATGATCCGGCCGCCAAAGGCGACGATTTCGCCGAAAGGATTTTCAATAGGGAACATCAGGCGGCCGCGAAAGCGGTCATAAAAACCACCCTCTTTTCCGGCGATGACCAGACCGGCCTGTTCGGCCATTTTCAGGGATAAACCGCCGCCTTCCATATCATCCGCCAGGGAACGCCAGGCGTCCGGCGCATACCCCAGCCTGAATTGTCTGACGGTTTCCTCGGTGACGGCTCGCTTCTGCAGGTAGTCGCGGACCGCTTTGCCCCCCGGAGAGGAGAGTTGACGGGCAAAGTACTGCGCCGCCCTTGCGTTCAACTGAAATATCTCATCGCGCAGGGATTCCTTTTCGCGTCCGTCGCCGCCGAAGGTCCGAACCGGCAACAGCACGCCCGTTTTTTCCGCCAGATATTTAATGGCCTCGGGGAAACTCTTATTGGCGATTTTCATCAGCAGCGTGATGACATTGCCGCCTTCCCCGCAGCCGAAGCAGTAGAAAATCTGTTTTTCACGGTTGACCGTAAACGAAGGGGTCTTTTCCTGATGAAAGGGGCAAAGCCCCAGATAATTCCGGCCCGCCTTTTTTAGCGTCAGATATTCGGAGGCAAGCTCGACAATGTCCACCCTGCTTTTTATTTCTTCAATCTTGCTGTCGTCAAAGCGCACGAAGGATCGCCTGCCCTGTTTTGATGGTTTGAGTCCGTGTCGTGGATCACGCGTCTTATTGCGCGAGAAGCGCTTTTACTTTTTCACCGGCGGCTTTTCCATCCGCCCGGCCGGTAATCTGCGGCATCAGCGATTTCATCACCTTGCCCATATCTTTGACGGACACGGCGCCCACGTCGGCAATCGCCTTTTTAATGAGCGCCTCCACTTCTTCATCGGACATTTGCGCGGGCATGAAATCCTGCAGGATTTTCAGCTCCGCTTCTTCCTTGTCCACTAAATCCTGCCTGCCCCCTTTGGCAAACTGTTCGATGGAATCTTTTCTCTGCTTGACCAGCCCGGACAGAATCTGCATCGTTTCCGCCTCGTTGAGCGGCCGCATCAGGTCGATTTCCTTGTTGTGGAGCGCCGTTTTCAACAGGCGCAGCGCGGAGAGCCGGATTTTGTCTTTGGCCTTTGCCGCCGTTACCATGTCTTCATTCAATTTAGCCTGAATATCCATAAGCATTTACCTCGTCTTATCCCAACTGATCTTCCAGTTTTCTGCCTCCCAGCAGATGCATGTGCAGATGAAACACCACCTGCCCTCCGTCGGCGTTGCAGTTGATCGCCAGACGGAATCCGCCGTCGGACACCTGTTTTATTTCAGCAACCTGCTGCGCGGCTGCGATCAATCTTCCCGTGATATCCGCCTTCGCATCAACATCCATCAGCGTCGCAATATGTTTTTTGGGGATGATGACGACATGCACCGGCGCCATGGGATGGATATCGTCAAACGCCAGGACCGCGTCGTCTTCGTAAACCTTTTTGGAAGGAATGTCTCCCTTGATGATTTTACAAAATATGCACTCTGCCATATGCTTTTCCTCCTTCCGGTTTTATGAAGCCTGCCGTGTCTTCGCGATCGCGTCTTCCAGGGCGATGGCGCCCGTGTAAAGCGCGCGGCCGAGAATCACGCCGTAAAACGAGCAGTCTTTGACGGCGAGCAGGGCATCGATATCGGAAAGCGTCGCCACGCCGCCCGAGGCGATGACCGGAATGTTGACGGCTTTCGCCAGCGCCCGGGTCTGCTCCACATTGACGCCGGTCTCCATGCCGTCGCGTGAAATATCCGTATAGACAATGGCCTGGATCCCGTCATGAACATAACGCTGCGCAAGGTCGACCGCATTCTGGCCGGTCTTCTGCGTCCAACCGCGAACCGCCACCTTTCCTGCGAGCGCGTCGATCCCCAGGATGATTTTCCCCCGATGGGTTCGGGCAGCCGTCCGGACAAACGCTTCATCCTGAATGGCCGACGTCCCCAGAATCACGCTGGACACACCGTTTTCCAAATAGTAGTTGACGGTTTCCATGCTGCGGATGCCGCCGCCGACTTCAACCGGCACCGGAACGGATTGCGCAATTTCGACAAGAATCGGCGCGTTTTTCGGCAATCCGGCGACGGAGCCGTCCAGATCCACGAGGTGAATCCTTTGCGCCCCTTTTTGAACCCAGCGTCTGGCCATGTCCACGGGATTTTCGGCATAAACCGTCACCCGGTTAAAATCGCCCTGCGCAAGCCTCACGCACTGACCATTTTTCACATCGACCGCCGGAATAATCAACACCTTGCCTGACTCCTTCGCCGAACGGGTAAATCAAATATCGAGCGGGACAATTCCCGCATAAATCCGAAGCTTTTTGCCGTCATCGTTCAAAGCCCGGAAAGGTCTTGAAAATGTCGTCAACTCCCAGCTTCGTCAACTGGCGCGCCGTCAGCCACTTCGCACCGCCCTTGAAAAAGGAAGATACCTGAAAAACATCTTCCATCAGAGATTTTTGCGTTTTGTCAAAAATACCCCGCCAGAGGATGCGGCCGTCGCCGACGGCAATCAGATGAATTTCAAAGGCAACCGCCGCAGGGCGTTCCGCGGAATAATCGTAGCCCACTCTTTCCCGATAGCGATAGACAAACCCCGCGACCAGAACATCGGCGCGCAGTTCGGTTCCGGTTTCCCGGAAAGTCTGCAGTAAAGGCTGTTGGATAAGAGCCGTCGACACCCGCCGATAAACCCCCGCCACCTTTTCCCGGGGGATAATGTCCACGTTCTTGTAGTCCCTCAGTTTATCGGTCACCATTTCTTCAACGATTCTTTCCGCGCCTTTGGAAATGCTGCCGCTGGAATTCACGCTGCCGCAAATCGGGCATTGAACGGTGGAGGACGGTTCTTCCGGCAGCACCGCCTGAAACGGAATGACCGCGATGCGCGTCACCGTTTTTTCGGAGGCTTTTGATTCTTCCTGCGCATGCGGAGCGCCCTGGAAAAGCAGGAAGAACCCCAAAAGCCACAGGGCGCAGCCGATGCTTTTTATCGGAAACCTGTTTTGCGACACAAGACGCCTGATCTTTCTTTCAAAGCGTTCCCTTGGTGGACAGAACGCCCGAAATTTCCGGATTGATATTTACCGCCTGCCTGAGCGCCCGGGCAAACGCTTTGAAGACGGATTCGATGATATGATGACTGTTGCTGCCGTATTCCAGCGTGATGTGCAGGGTGATGCCGCTGTGATCCGTAAACGCCTTAAAAAACTCTTTGACCAGCGCGGGATCAAATCCGCCGATTTTCCTGCGTTCATACCGGACCTTATAAATCAGATAGGGACGGCCGCAGATGTCCATATCCACACGGCACAGGCTCTCGTCCATCGGGACGGACGCCGATCCGTAGCGGTTAATGCCCGTCTTTTTGCCCAGCGCCTGCCCCAGCGCCTGTCCCAGGCAAATGCCCAGATCTTCCACCAGGTGATGGTCGTCGATTTCCGTGTCGCCTTTGCTTTTGACAACCAGTTTGAACTGACCGTGACGGGTAAACAGCTCCAGCATGTGATTCAAAAAGGGAATGGTTGTATCGATCCTGCTGCCGGCGGATTTATCCAAATCAATGTCCAGTGCGATATCCGTTTCCGTTGTTTTACGGACGATCTTTGCTTTTCTGGCCATGACGCCTCCCCCAAATCAAATAACTTTGTTGAGTGGATATTCAATAATGCCCTGCGCGCCCGCGTCCAGAAGCCGCGGAATGATGTCGCGCACCACACCCGTATCGACAACCGTTTCAATGGCAAACCACTCTTCCGAATAGAGAGTGGAAATGGTCGGGGCTTTCAGCGACGGCAAAAGCTTCATGACGCGATCGAGATTTTCTTTGGCCACGTTGAGCTTGAGGCCGACCTTGCCCATCGCCAGGAGCGATCCGGTCAAGAGCGTTTGAATCTGCTCGATTTTTTTTCTCTTCCAGGGATCGTTCCAGGCTGCGCGGTTGGCGATCAGCTGCGTGTTGGTTTTCATCAGTTCATGCACGATCCTGAGCTTGTTGGCCCGAATGGTCGATCCCGTTTCCGTGACTTCCACAACGGCGTCCACCAGACCGTCAACGACTTTCGCCTCGGTCGCGCCCCAGGAAAACTCCACGCCGACCTTGATATTTCTTTCGGCAAAATATCTTCTGGTAAAGTTGACCAGTTCCGTCGAAATGCGTCTGCCTTCCATGTCCTCTATCGAACGGATCGGCGAATCATCGCGCACCACCAGCACCCAGCGCGCCTGACGCGTGGAAACCTTGGAATAGATCAGATCCTGCACCACCTCCACATCGGAGTTGTTTTCCATGATCCAGTCGATGCCGGTGAGCCCCAGATCCAGATGACCGTCTTCGATGTAGCGGGACATTTCCTGCGCCCGGATCAACGCACAGGAAATTTCCGGATCGTCAATATCCGGGAAATAGCTGCGGCTGTCGTAGGTAATCCGCCAACCGGCTTTTTGAAATAAATCAACCGTATTTTTTTCCAGGCTCCCCTTCGGGATGCCTAATTTCAA
The DNA here is from genome assembly GCA_028701435.1 of Smithellaceae bacterium. Lineage (GTDB taxonomy): Bacteria > Desulfobacterota > Syntrophia > Syntrophales > Smithellaceae > UBA8904. Next base: position 7,565 of record JAQVQT010000044.1, read on the forward strand.
AACATTCATTTGTACACTTCCTTGGGATCAAAAACTTTCTTGCCGACAACCACAAAATCGCCGCCCTTCCGCTTGCGGAAAAAACAGGAGCGATGCCCCGTATGGCAGGCCGCCCCGCCGATCTGCTCCACCTGAAGCAGCACCGTGTCCTCATCGCAATCAATAAAAATATCTTTGACGATCTGAACATGGCCGGAGCTTTCGCCCTTCAGCCACAGTTTTTGCCGGGAACGACTCCAGAACGTGGCCTTGCCCGACTGCAGGGTCGCTTCCCAGGAGGCCCTGTTCATGTAGGCCAGCATCAAAATATCTTTTGTTTCAGCATCCTGCACAATGGCCGGAATCAATCCGTCCGTTTTATTGAAGTTTGGTTCGATCATAGGTCCCTTTCATGCGATTGCAGTCATTTGTCACCTTTATGAAATTATTTTGTTTAATGGATGAATACCATTAAATCAAGTAATATTTTAGCTTACGATTCATTGATTTCCGTCTTGCCTAACCCTTTTATTCGTGATAAAAAATCTGAAAATTGATCGGAACGATATGAATTTGTTTATCCGGAGGGATTGAATTATGTCTTTGCTGCTGGGAGGCGTCGTTGCCGCGGTCATCGGACTGATCAGTTTGATTTTCTGGTGGTCTGATTTCCTGGCCATTCTCCGGGGCGCTCTGCCCATCTTCCTGTTTCTGGGAGGCGCTCTGGCCGTCTATGTCGGTTTTGACGATATTCAGGACAAAATTCGGGAAGAAAGGCAGCGTCAGAACGAAGAACTGGAGAAAGCCAGGGAAGAAATTGAATCGGCCAAAGCCCAGGCCGAACGCTACAAGGATGAACTGGACAGGTTGAAGGATGAAAAAAAGTAAAGATGAATTCAGCCCCGCGCCACAAATACAGCTTGACACAGCCGGTTAAATCACATATTAGCCCACTATATTACATCGTTGCGGGAACTGGTATGTTTGCATTTTCCACAATAAAATCCTCGCCTTATTATATCTACATGTATTGATGCCTGCTTGCCCGGGTTCTTCACAAGGTAAGCAGGCTTTTCCGAAAGCATCAGCGCAAATCCAAAATCAGCATCGACAGCAACCCGTGGAATGTGATTCTATGTATGGAAAAATAAAAAATTGGGAGGAAGCAGGTCAAATGAAAAAAAAGGGCTTTTGTATAACGATTGCAGCACTCTGTACGATATCTTTTGTTCTGGCGTTCAGTTCCGGCGTACTGGCGCAGACAACACTGACGTACAGCATCTTTTTCCCGGCCACTCATGCGCAGGCGAAAGCCGGCGAGGCCTGGGCGAAGGAAATCGAAAAACGAACCGGAGGCAAAGTAAAAATCAACATTTTCGCCGGCGGTTCGCTGACCCCGGCCGATCAGTGTTTTGACGGCGTCGTCAAGGGAATCTCCGACATCGGCATGTCCTGTTTTGCCTATACACGCGGCCGTCTTCCGCTTCTGGAAGCGCTGGATCTGCCGATGGGTTACCCCAGCGGCATGGTTGCCACCCGCGTGGCCAATGACTTCGCGAAAAAAATGAAGCCCAAAGAACTCGACAACGTCAAAGTCCTGTATCTGCACGCGCACGGTCCGGGGCTGCTGCATACCCAGAAGCCCGTCCGGACAATGGCGGATGTCAAAGGAATGAAAATCAGGTCCACCGGGCTTTCCGCTAAAATCGTGGAAATGCTGGGCGGCGTCTCCGTAGCCATGCCGCAGGGCGGAACCTATGAAGCACTGCAAAAAGGCGTTGTGCAGGGCACGCTGGCCCCGATGGAAACATTAAAAGGTTGGAAGCAGGCGCAAGTCATCAAATACACGACCGATTGCACCAACATTGGCTACACCACCGCCATGTTCGTTGTCATGAACAAAAATAAATGGGCCTCCCTGCCCCAGGACGTACAAAAAGTGTTTGACGACGTGAGTGAGGAATGGATTGCCGTGGCCGGCAAGGCCTGGGACGATGCGGATGTTGAAGGATATCAATTCTCCGCCGAACAGGGCAACAAAGTCATCAAACTGTCCGCGGCGGAACAGGCCCGATGGAAGAAGGCCGTCAAGCCGGTGGCTGAAGGCTACATCAAAAACGCCGAAAGCAAAGGCTTGCCCGGCAGGCAGGCGGTCGCCGAAGTAGAGCTTTTGATTAAAAAATACTCCAAGGCCAAAAAATAAAGGACCAAGTCATGTTCAGTCCGGCAAAATATCTGGCGCGCACAGGCAGAGGGTTCAACCTTCTGGCCTGCGCGGCCTTGATCGCCATGATGCTCCTGTCCACGGCCGACGTCATTTTGCGCCTGTTGGGCAAACCCATCCCCGGCACCTATGAACTGGTGGGGTTCCTGGGAACCATCGTCGTGTCCTTCGCCCTGGCTTTCACCTCCATGGAAAAAGGGCATATCGCCGTGGAGATCCTGGTGGAAAAACTACCGCAGCGCGCGCAGCTGGCCATTGAAGGCTTTTGCAACCTGATCGGCGCGCTGCTTTTTGGAGTCATCGCTTATCAGGCGGTTCTTTACGCGCTGGATATTAAGAAAAGCGGCGAAGTTTCCCTGACGCTGCAGATGCCGCCCTATCCCTTCATCTTCGGCATCGCCGCCGGCTGTGCTCTGCTGTGCCTGCTGCTCGTCGCCGATTTCATCAAATCCGCGCAAAGGACGATTGACGCATGACCCCCACCACGACCGGTTTGATCGGCTTTGCCGTACTGATTGTCCTGATGTTTCTGCGGATGCCCGTGGGATTCGTCATGGCCCTGGTCGGCTACCTGGGGTTTGGCCTGCTGGTTTCCTGGAGCGCCGCCTCGAGCCTGGTCATTCGCGACTTCTATTCCACCTTCAGCTCCTATAGCTTAACCGTCATTCCCCTGTTTGTGCTGATGGGTCAGGTGGCCTTTCATTCCGGCATCAGCGGCCGCCTCTTCAACGCGGCGCACAAGTTTTTCGGTCATCTGCCGGGGGGGCTCGCCATTGCCACCATCGGCGCCTGTGCCGGCTTCTCGGCGGTTTGCGGTTCCACCAGCGCCACGGCCGCCACCATGGCTTCCGTGGCGCTTCCCGAGATGAAGAAATACAAATACGATCCGGCGCTGGCCACCGGCGTGGTCGCGGCCGGCGGAAGCCTGGGCATCCTCATACCCCCCAGCACCATCTTCATCATTTACGGCATCATGACCGAGCAATCCATCGGCGAGTTGTTCATGGCCGGCGTCATTCCGGGGATTCTCCTGTCCTGTTTTTTTGTTCTGTCCATTCTGATCTGGGCATATTTTCGTCCGGAAATCGGGCCGCGCGGCCCCAAAAGCACCTGGGGGGAGAAATTCCGGTCCTTATCGGGACTGATCGAGACTTTGATCTTGTTTGTTCTGGTCATGGGCGGTTTGTTTGCGGGATTCTTCACACCCACGGAGGCGGCGGGCATCGGGGCTGCGGGAACGATTCTGATCGCTTTGATCGGACGCCATTTGACCTGGAAGGGGTTCAAGAACGCTCTGTACGATACCACCCGGATCACCTGCATGATCTTCGTCGTGGTCGCCGGTGCGACGGTCTTTGGACATTTTCTGGCGGTAACCCGGATCCCGGCGGACATCGGGACATTCGTTTCCGGCCTAGAGCTTCCTCCCATGGTGATCATGGGCATCATCATCGTCATCTACCTGCTTCTGGGCTGTCTGATGGATTCGTTGGCCATGATCATGCTGACGATTCCCATTTTTTATCCGGTCGTCCTCACGCTGGGTTTTGACCCGATCTGGTTCGGGGTAATCATCGTCGTCGTTTCGGGGATGGGCGTCATCACGCCGCCGGTCGGCATCAATGCCTACGTGGTGGCGGGCGTGGCCCGCGATGTGCCTTTGCATGTCATCTTTAAAGGCACGCTGCACATGCTCTATGCGATGATCGCACTGGCGATTGCCCTGATCCTCTTTCCGCAGCTTTCCACTTTCCTTCCGCAAATGCTGAAGTAATGGAATTGTCTCCCTTCTTCCTGCCGAACTCTGGAAGATGTTCAGATTCGGCTTTCCTTTTTCATGCTGGAGGTGTACAAACGCAAAAGTCTGCATCGCTGTTTCTGATACAGGCTACCCGTGAAATTTAAAGAATTGATCAACCGCCTCGCAGCAAGCTACGGAGAATTAACTCTCGTCCCGCGTGAGCAGGATTAAAAACTCAAAAAACCTGGCCAACGACCCCAACCCAATTGATTTAATCCCAGGGGTGCAGTCCATTAATTGAGGAACTCATATGACAAAGAAGTGTTTTCTAAAAATGGTTTTCAGTCTGCTTTTGATAGCGGTAATATCCGGCCTTGCGCCGCAGGATATTTTTTCGCAAGACCGAATGAGCGCAAGAAGAGGAAGGGCAATCCCTGCTGAAACGCCAGCCGTTTCCG
>JAQVQT010000262.1 GCA_028701435.1 Smithellaceae bacterium
GACCGATGACGAACTGAATAAAATGTACCCGGACAAAACCGCGAGCCGCGTGGAAATTCTGCTAAAAAACGGCGAACGCTTGGTGAAAACCGTGGACATTCCCAAAGGCGATCCGCGCGATCCGATGGAAGCCGAAGACATCGCGCAAAAAGTGAAGTTTTTTGCGGGCAACAGGGATCAAAACAAGGTAGATCAAATCGTCGATACGATTTTGAATCTGGAAAAGGCCAATAATATAAATGGATTAGTATCTTTGATCTAAACCAATACGTTAGCTAAAGGACTCACATGGATTTTACATTAAATGAAGAACAGAAGATGCTGGTTGACACCATTCGGACCATGGGCCAGCGGGAAAAATTCAAGGAGCTGGCCCGGCACGTCGATGAAACGGGGGAATTCCCGTATGACCTGCTCAATAAATACGCGGATCTAGGGCTGCTGGGCATGACCATTTCGGCCGAGCATGGCGGAGGAGGCCAGCCGGCTCTCAACGCGATTTTGTGCATCGAGGAGCTCGCCAAATTCAGCCCCATGATCGCGGCGCCGGTTTTCGAATCCAACGTCGGGCCGGTTCGGGTCATCGACATCTTTGGGACCGGGGAGCAGAAAAAAACGATTGTGCCCGGCGTCTGCCGGGGCGAGTTGAGCGTTTCCGTCTGCATGACCGAGCCGGAAGCCGGCTCCGACCTCACCGCCCTTACGACACACGCCGACGAGGACGGTGATGACTACATTCTCAATGGCCGCAAATGCTTCATTACCGGCGGCGGGCACGCCAGCCATTACATGGTTTATACCCGCTTCGGCGGCGTGAAAGGCTACAAAGGCATCGGCGGCCTGCTGGTGGAGAAGGGATCACCCGGCTTCACCTTCGGCAAACAGGAAAAATTCATGGGCCTTCGTGGCATGCCCTCCTGCGATCTCATCTTTGACAACGTGCGCGTTCCGAAGAAGAACCTGGTGATCGCGCCGGGCGAGTTCGGTAAGCTGATGTGGACCTTTGACATCGAGCGGTGCGGCAATGCGTCGATGTGTCTGGGCATTGCGGGCGGCGCTTTCGAGGAGGCGAAAGCCTACGCCATGGAAAGAAAGGCGTTCAACCGGCCGATCTGCGAATTCCAGGCGGTGCAGTTCATGATGGCGGATATGGCCGCGAAAATAGACGCAGCCAGGCTTCTGGTTTACCGGGCCGTGAGCGGCGCGGGGCAGGGGCTTCCTTCGATTTACGAGGCCTCGATGGCCAAGTCTTACGCCAACGAGATGGTGGTGGACGTGACCAACACCGCCATGCAGGTTTTCGGGGGATATGGATACAGCACGGAATTTCCGATGGAGCGGATGTACCGCGATGCAAAAGCCTGGGGAGTGGCGGGCGGCACGATTCAGATGCTGAAAATCGGAATCGCCGGGATGATTTTCGGCAGGCGCTTCGACCAGCGAAAATAATGCGGCGGTTTCCGGAGCGCGAACGCAAAGGAGCAAAGCATGAAAAAGAAGGTCATTATCATTATTTGTGCTGTCGTTTTGCTGATTGGGGCGTTGCTCGTGAAGACTCTCTGGAACGCCGGCGAACTCAAAAGGATAGAACCCTTTTCCCTGTATAGTTCCGTCGCCGTCCCGGGATTTCCCGGAACCGAGGACATCGACATCGATCGCGGCGCCGCCGTGGCGCTGGGATCGTTCACCGACCGCAGGGCGGCCATTGCCGGTCAAAAGCATCCCTACTCGGGCATTCTGGCCTATGATCTTGCGGATCCCGGCTCCAAGCCCGTCCTTTTGAAAACAGACTTCCCGGGTCATCTAACTCCCCACGGAATTAATTTATACCGTGGGCCCGACGGCGGCAAGCGGCTCTTCGTCATCAATATGGGCGAGGACAGTCATTTTTTTGAAACCACGGGCGTTTGCACCGTGGAGATTTTTTCCTATAAAGACGGAAACCTGCACTACCTGGAGACCATTAAAAGCCCGGAATTGACGACGCCAAACGATATTCTCGGGGTGGGTCCCCGTCAGTTCTATGTGACCATCGATCACGGCTGGACCTCAAAGTGGGGAAAGATGCTGGAAAATTATCTTCAGCTCCCGGTTTCCTACGTTCTTTATTACGACGGCGCGCAATTCAGAAAGGTCGCGGGAGGAATCGGCTACGCCAACGGCATCGCGCTAAGTCCCGACGGCGGAACCGTTTATGTGGGAGCCACCGTCGGACGGAAGATTCATGTCTATTCACGTAACATTCAAACGGGCGAACTAACCGAACAGGGGAGCATCGAGCTCAACACGGGTGTGGATAACCTGGATGTTCACCCCGACGGGTCGATCTGGGCCGGATGTCATTCCAAACTGCTGTCGTTTGTGGCCCACTCGAAGGATGCGGCCAATCTTTCCCCGTCTGAGGTGGTGTGCGTGCTGCCTTTGAAAAACGGCGGCTACGAAGTCGTACGGGTCTATCAGAACGACGGGAAAGAATTGTCCGGCGCCAGTGTGGCCGTATCCTGGAAGGATCGTCTGCTGATCGGCGCGATCTATGAAAATCACTTTCTCGATGGTACGCTGCTGCCCGGCAAGAGCATAGAGAATGGGCGGCGTTGATGTTGCCCGTTTGGTTTTAATGACTGATCCGGGGAAGTTGCAGCGCGGACTTTTCTTCGACTTTTAACCAATGAAAAAGGAGGCACAAATGAGCCAGTATTACAAGGATGCGGATGATCTCTACAAAATATACGGATATTTTCTGGGCCGGGTTCTTCAGGACGAGAAAATCGGCACAAAAATGTCGAAGGCGGGTATCATTATAAAATTCATGTACACGGACCCGGACGCGGAAATCACGATCGACCTGAAAAATCCGCCGTCAAAGCCCGGCTACTATGGCTCCTTTTATCTGGGGCCCTGCGATCTCAAGGAGGACGTGTGGTCCAAGCAGCCGGCCGACCATTCCCACCGGTTCTGGCATG
>JAQVQT010000045.1:0-2845 GCA_028701435.1 Smithellaceae bacterium
ATCGACAGGAATCAACCAAATTTTAAGATGAATGGCGGAGAGTGGGGGATTCGAACCCCCGTAGGAGCTTGTGGCCCCTAAATCGATTTCGAGTCGATCCCGTTACGACCACTTCGGTAACTCTCCGAATGTAAGGACTGTTTAAAAAAACGGTAGAGACGCCGTCTGAAGCGCCCCTACCTTTTATTTATGGCGGAGAGAGCGGGATTCGAACCCGCGGTACACCTTTGTGGGCGTACACACGATTTCCAGTCGTGCTCCTTCGGCCTCTCAGACATCTCTCCGCGCTTCATGCGCTTATCGAGCCGGCTTCTACCCTCTTTTCCTTAAAAAATCTACTCAAAATTTCTCCGCATTCCTCCCGAAGGATTCCCTCCGTCACTTCCGCCCGGTGATTCAGGCGGCTGTCCTGCAACACCCGGTACAGGGAAAAAACCGCGCCGGCCTTTGGATCGCGCGCGCCGAACACCACCCGCGCCAGCCGCGCCTGCAGGATCGCGCCCGCGCACATCAGGCAGGGCTCGAGGGTCACATAAAGCCGGGCGCCCGTCAGACGGTAGTTGCCCGATATCCGGCAGGCCTCGCGAATGGCGATCATCTCCGCGTGCGCGCTGGCATCGCCCGCGGAAATCGGCCTGTTGTGCGCCTTTGCCAGAATGCGGTCCTCGCGCACCAGCACGGCGCCAATCGGCACTTCGTTTTGCGCAAAGGCCTTTCGGGCCTCGTCGAGCGCCATTCTCATGTAATCTTCATCCGTCCGCATCAGCCCTGCCGTGTCTAAAAATCGTTTTTTGGTTATCATATTGTTGATTTTGAGGCAAATGCCATATATGATCCTCCAGCAAACAGGAGACCATGGACACGAAAAAAATTTTCCTTTTGCCGGTGATGATATCCCTTATCGGACATGCGGCGCTGATTACCGCGAGCAGCATGGTGGATTTGCGCGACCGTGAAAAGACCGCGCAAATCTTCACCGTTGACCTTGCCGTGCCTTCACTGCCCGCCAATCCGGAAAAGGAAGCGGATTCGACAGGCGAAAAAACCGCACAGGACAACCGGGAGGCAAAACCGGTCCCGGCGGGCGAGAGGGAGGAGACGGTGGATATCGGCTCTTCCGACGTCAAATATGCGGCCTACCTGTCGGGGGTAAAGCAAAAGATCCTGCGGATTTGGAAATATCCCGAAGCCGCGTATCAAATGGATGAAGAAGGGGTGGTGGTGGTTAAAATGTCCATTGACGCAAACGGCAGGCTTTCACAGGTGGCCCTGATGAATTCGTCCGGTTTTATCCACCTCGATTCCGGCACGCTGGAGGTTGTCCGGGCGGCTGCGCCTTTCCAGCCGCTGCCTGCGCAATACGACCTGTCGCGCCTGCACATTATCGCCTCTTTCAATTACCGGATGGAGAAATAAGAGGTCGTCGTGATCCGGCGGACAACACAAAACGCGCAGCCATCAATTTCCTTTTTGGAGAGCCATGAAAGAAAACAAAACAAAACCTGCGGAAACCAAAACCAAAATCCGGGAATTTATCGAGGCGATTCTGACCGCGCTTCTGATCGCGGCTTTTATCATTTCCTTTATTGTCCAGGCGTTTAAAATCCCATCCGGCTCCATGATTCCGACCCTGCTGGTGGGCGATCATCTGTTCGTCAACAAATTCATTTACGGAATCAAGATTCCCTACTTCCGCACCACCCTCATTCCGATCACCGATCCAAAAAGAGAAGATGTGATCGTGTTCATCTACCCGGAGGACCGCTCCAAGGATTTCATCAAGCGCGTCATCGGCGTTTCTGGCGATACGATCGAAATGAAAAACAAGAAGCTCTTCATCAACGACCAGCCCTACGCGGATCCCTACGGCGTTTATGACGATCGCACGATTCTTCCCCCTGACGCGCAGCCGCGCGACAATTTTGGTCCGGTGGTGGTTCCGCCAAACGCTCTTTTCGTCATGGGAGACAATCGCGACCACAGCCTGGACAGCCGCTTCTGGGGCTTTGTCGATTTGAAAGACGTGCAGGGAAAGGCCTTTATTCTTTACTGGTCGTGGAATGCGGAAGACAAAACCGTCCGCTGGAGCCGCATTGCCAAATGGATTCAATAGCACGCCATGCTGAAAGCCCAGCCTGAAACCAGAAAACGCCTGGGCCGCCGTCTGCTCGCCTGGTACAAACGCTTCGGGCGGGCGCTTCCCTGGCGGGAAACGAACGATCCTTACCGGATCTGGATTTCCGAAATCATGCTTCAGCAAACCCGGGTGGACACGGTCATTCCCTACTACGATCGTTTTCTGAAAAGCTTTCCCGACGTCTTCGCGCTCGCCTCCGCCCATTTGCAGGACGTGCTCAAAGCCTGGGAAAACCTGGGCTACTATTCCCGCGCCCGCCATCTGCACGAAGCGGCAAAGATGATCGTGGGCCGGTTCGATGGACGGATTCCCGACACTAGCGAAGAAATCCGGACGCTCCCCGGCATCGGAGACTACACGGCCGGCGCTATCTCAAGCATCGCTTTCGAAAGGGCCGTCCCGGCCGTGGACGGCAATGTCCGCCGGATTTTAAGCCGCGTTTTCGCCATCGGAAAACCCATCAACGATCCGCGAGAACACAAGCATTTTTTTGAACTTGCCGCCTCGCTGGTTCCGGGCAAACGCCCCGGCGATTTCAACCAGGCCCTGATGGACCTGGGAGCGACGATATGCCGGGCAAAGAATCCGGCCTGCGGCGCCTGTCCCCTGGCGTCGCTCTGCCTGGCGCGGCGCGACGGTTTGCAGAACGATCTGCCCGTTTTGCGCAAGTCCCCCGCGATCCCTCACCGGCAGGCTGTCGCCGCCGTC
>JAQVQT010000045.1:2945-7260 GCA_028701435.1 Smithellaceae bacterium
GAATCCGGCCTGCGGCGCCTGTCCCCTGGCGTCGCTCTGCCTGGCGCGGCGCGACGGTTTGCAGAACGATCTGCCCGTTTTGCGCAAGTCCCCCGCGATCCCTCACCGGCAGGCTGTCGCCGCCGTCCTTCGGAACCGCAAAAGCCTGCTTCTGGTCGTGCAGCGGCCGGCCGCGGGCCTGCTCGCGTCATTTTGGAAACTGCCGGGCGGCTTTTTGAAAGATCAAGAAAACCCGGAAGCCGGTTTGCGCCGCCTTGTCCGGGAAGAACTGGGGCTTTCCATCCGCGTCGGGAAAAAGCTCGCTTCCGTGGATCACGCTTACACGCATTTCCGCGTGACGCTTCAGGTCTATGAATGTTTTTTATTCAACGGCAAACCGATTGTCCGGGGCTGCCGGAACCGGCAATGGGCCACCGCCGCGGATTTGAAAAAACTGCCTCTGTCCAAAATCGACCGGATGGCGACAAAATTGGCATGAGATTGCTTCGTCACTTCGTTCCTCGCAAAGACCTTCGTTCAGCAAATTATTTTTCTATTGCGTAATCCGGGTTTAAAAGCGAAAACCTCACGGCTTCTTCGACCGTGAGGTTTTCTGTTGTGAGCCATCCGCCTTGCTTCAGCCGTACCGTCAGGAAATGCCGCGGCTGAAGAAAAGTGCCTAGGAAAGTTTATTTTGCATACAGCTTTTCGATCTGGTCCTTGTATTTATCAAAGACCACCCGGCGCTTGAGCTTCATCGTCTGCGTCAGCGTGCCGTTTTCCAGAGAGAAAGGCTGTTCGATAAAGATGAATTTTCTGGGAATTTCGTAGCTGCCATAGGTGGCTTTCAGCGAGTTCAAAATTTCATTTTCCAGGAATTTCTTCGTTTCATCCTTTTTGATCAGCAAGGCGGGATCTTTCGGCAGGTTGTTTTTTTCCGCCCATTTGCCCAAAGCCGCAAAGTCCGGAATGACCAGGGCGATATTGAACTCGCGGCCTTCTCCGTAAACCATGGCGTTTTCGATGTAATGGTTCAACTTCATATCTTCTTCGATGGCCGCCGGGAATACATACTTGCCGTTTTCAAGCTTAAACTGTTCTTTCAGCCGCCCCGTGATAAACAGGAAGCCTTCCTCATCCATACGGCCTCGGTCGCCTGTCCGGAACCCTCCATCCGGCGTCATAACGGCCTTTGTGGCTTCGGGCTTGTTATGATACCCCAGCATGACGTTGGGTCCATAAATAATAATCTCCCCGTCCGTCGCCTCCGGCCCGACCACCGACTTGTCGATGACGATTTTGCACATGCCCATGAGCGGCCCCACGCTGCCGATCTTGTATTTCGTCGGGCGGTTCATGGTTGCGCCCGGTGATGTCTCGGTCAATCCATAGGCGTCATAAAGCGGGACGCCCATATCCCAGAAAAAATGGGAAATTTCAGGATTCATCATGGCGCTTCCCGTCATAGATCCTTTTAATCTGCCGCCAAGCTTTTCCCTGATTTTCTTAAATACAATAGCATCGGCAATCTTAAATTTAAGATTAGTCGAAAAGCTGGATTTTCCCCGTGCCGCCAGTTCCCGTCTTTTTTTACCGCTCTCCACGCCCATGACAAATAACGTTTTGGCCAGTCCGCCCTCTTCGTTCATCTTCGTCCATAAGCCGTCATATACTTTGTTAAAGACTCTGGGAACGGCGGTCATGAATGTCGGTTTAACCAGCAGTAAATCTTCGGGGATGGTCGCTGCACTTTCCGCAAGACCCATGGATGCACCCAGCAGGCAGTACACAACAAGCTCCCCAAGTCCGAAAACATGCGCCCAAGGCAGAATGGATAGTGACGTGTCATTTTCATTGTTATCCGGGAAGCAATCCGTTACGGCGTGAGCATTGGAGGTAATGTTGGCCTGAGAAAGAAGCACGCCTTTGGGATCGCCGGTCGTTCCTGATGTATAAATCAGGATGCAGATCGACGACGGATCAGGATATATGCTTTTAACTTTCCCGGCTGCGCCTTTCTTCTCCAGATCCGCCAGTGTGTCCGGGCCGTCTCCTTCCATTAAAATAATTTTCTGCAGAGAGGGGATGGAAGCCAGGGTATCTTTAATTTTTTCATAGATGGCTTTCTTGCTGATGAAAAGCAATTTGACGTTCGCGTCCTGAATAATGTATTTCCATACCGAAGCCAGTTCCGCTTCATACATGGGGACAAATCGCGCATCCAGGCCGCTTACGGCAAAAAAGCACACCGCCCAATCCGTACTGTTGTTGCAAATGATCCCGACGGCATCGTCCTTTTGTATTCCCAGTTGACTCAACCCGCTTCTCACGTGATCCACACGCTTGCCGAAATCGGCGTAGGAGATCCAGTCATATTGTTTGAGCGCTTTGTTTTTCGTTCCCAGAAAAGGCCGCTCGGGAAATTTGGCGACGGTTTTCTCCAGGATTTCGACAACATTATCCGGCTTGATCAATTGATACATATATTTCCTCCAGGGAGTTTAATGTCTTCGGATCCGATGACCCGAAGTTTGCTGCAATGAAAGAACCAAATTACGGAAGAGGCACCCCTCGGCCATACCGGGGATGTTGTTTTGCGTATGACATTTACAGGACAATTACAGGAAGGGCTATAGAGGAAAACGGTTTTTCTGTCAATGAAAACTCTCGGGCGGACGCTGCCGGCCCCGCGTTCGGTTTTTTGACTCAAACTTCTTCGAAATACGAATCCGTGATCCCGTCGAGCAGTTGCAACGCGTTGATTTTCAACACAATGACTTCCACGGATGGACCGTCAAGAAAATCCTTCAAATCGGGATGGCGACGGCACAGGGCCGCACGGACCGTCTTTTTCTCCAGCTCATTCAGGCCGCGTTGAATCGTTCCCGTAATGGTCAGCGCCCTGGTGGCCGCCCCGCGACCCCTGGCGGTTTCCTCCCTGGAATCGATCAAAAGACTGACGGACGGATTGGCCGCCAGATTGCGATATTTTTTGGTGTTCGTGTCCGTGGCCATATAAAATTCCGTACAGCTCTCATTTACGGCATAAGACATCAGCGAACAATGCGGTCCGCTTTCCGCAGCGGTGGCCAAAACGCCGAATCGGTTGGACTCAATCAGCTCCCGGATATCCTGACGCATCTTTTTCGCTCCTTCATGATGATGAAGATGATGGAAGGAATTTAAAACAGGATCGGTCTGAATATGCAAGTTGAATTATTTAAAAATCATGATAGGGTCACCGCGTGAAATTCGGAAATACGCATGCCGCAGGGAGGTATTTTCATTTTGAAGAAGAATCTGTTTACTCTCAATGAATTTGAGGGAGCGTCTCTGCTTAAAGAAGCGGGAATCCCCGTCATCGAAGGAATTCCGGCCCATACCGACGCGGAAGCGGCGGCCGCGGCCCAAAGGCTCGGGTTTCCGCTCGCCTTAAAAATTTGTTCCGAAGCCGTCCCGCACAAAACCGAAAGGGGCGGCGTTATTCTGAATATTCAGGACGATGCCTCACTGGGTGGGGCCGTCCGGGAAATGAAAAAAAGATTCGCCGACATTCCTTTCGCGGTCCTGGTGCAGAAGATGGCCCGCCCGGGAACCGAACTCATTCTGGGATGCCGCCGCGATCCTGTTTTCGGGCCAATCGTCCTTACGGGCATCGGCGGCATTTTCACGGAAATCTTTCGAGACACGGTCATTGACCTCGCCCCCGTGGAGGAAAAAGCCGCGCTGGCCATGCTTCGGCGGCTTAAAGGCGCAGCCCTGCTGGAAGGGTACCGGTCCCGGGAGCCCCTCGATATCGCCGCCGTTGCAAAATCCCTGTCCGCCCTTTCCCGTCTGATCGCGGATCGTCCGGACATTGCCGAAATCGACGTCAACCCCTTTATTGTTTATCCGCGGGGCGCCTTGGCCGTTGACGCTCTGGTGAGGCTGGACGGCAGCCCAGCCGCAGCGCCCCGCAAGCGCCCCAATCCCGCCACCGTCGCTCCGTTTTTCGAGCCTTCGTCGATGGCCGTGATCGGGGCCTCTCGCAGCCCGGGCAAGGGCGGCAACATCATTTTGCGAAACCTGCAAAAGGCCGGCTACAGGGGCGCGCTTTATCCCATCAATCCGACCGTCAAGGAAATCCTCGGCCTCCCCTCCTTTGCGAGAGTGAGCGACGTGTCAAAGCCCGTCGAAACCGCCATGGTTGTCATTCCCAAGACGGCCGTACCCGAAGCGCTGGTGGACTGCGCCGCCAAGGGCGTGACTAACATCATCCTCAGCACGGGCGGCTACTCGGACGCGGGAGAGGAAGGGGCCGAAGAACAAAAAATCATCATCGATATGGCCCGCAAGG
>JAQVQT010000045.1:7360-11911 GCA_028701435.1 Smithellaceae bacterium
CCCGAAGCGCTGGTGGACTGCGCCGCCAAGGGCGTGACTAACATCATCCTCAGCACGGGCGGCTACTCGGACGCGGGAGAGGAAGGGGCCGAAGAACAAAAAATCATCATCGATATGGCCCGCAAGGCCGGCATTCGGGTCATGGGACCCAACAGCATCGGCACGATCAACCCATCGGCCGGCATGTCCACCTCCATCGTCGGCCTCGATCCGATCCGGCCGGGCGGCGTTTCCATCATCGGCCAGTCCGGCGTTTTCTCGTCCGGGTGGGCCCGTTGGATTGCGGACACCAAGCCCTTCGGCCTGGCCAAAGTGGCCTGCATCGGCAACAAGGGAGACATCAACGAAAGCGACCTGCTGGAGTACCTGACCGGGGATTCGGCCACCCGCACCATCGGCATGTATCTGGAAGGCGTGGTGGAAGGAAGAAGATTCATCCGCGCCGCTGCCGCGGCCTCCAAAACAAAACCCGTCGTGGTGATGAAAGCCGGCCGAAGCGAAGCCGGAGCTGCCGCCGTAGCGTCGCATACCGGGTCGCTCTCCGGATCGGATGCCGTGTTTGACGCGGTCTGCCGAAGAACAGGCCTTCAGCGCGTGCAAAACTCCGAAGCCTTCTTTGACGCTCTCGCGGCGTTTGAAAAGTTCCCCCTGCCGCGCGGAAACCGCATGGGCGCGCTCTCGATCACCGGCATGGGCTGTGTTGCCGCCACGGACGCCGCCGAGGAATGCGGTGTCGATCTTCCCGCGCTGCAGCCGGAGACGCTCAAAAAGCTGGGCGAGGTCATGCCTTCCTGGGCGCCGGTGCGCAATCCCATCGACACCTGGTCCGCCATCGAGCAGCACGGATCAAAGAAGGCCACGAGCCACATCGCCCGCTGCCTGATGGAACAGTCCGATGTTGACGCCCTCTTGATCACTTTCGTGCTCATGCCGGAGAGCATGTTTGACATTTCCGAAGCCTTCGCCGACATTTTCCGGCGCCACCCTCACAAGCCGGTTTTTGCCAGCTACTACGGCGGCACGGCAAGGGAAATCGCGCATATCCATGAGGGTTTTGCCGCGCTGAGGGTTCCCTGCTACCCCACGCCGGAGAGGGCCATCTTCGCTTTCAGCCGCATGGTGGAATACGCCCGGTTCAGGGGCATCATCCGCAAATGACCCCAGGCGACGCCGGGATTTCAGGAAAAATTTACTGACGCTGCCGATTGACGGATGTCTGGAAATATGCGAGATTGCCAATCATCATTAATCTTACGGAGGGTCTTATGAAAAACCAGGGAAAGAAAATGATCGCAGCCCTGACGCTTATTTTTTCACTGTTGGTCGTAGTTCAGGCCAATGCTTTTGAAATAGGCGCGAGGGGGTACGTGTGGTTCCCCGATCTCAAAAAGTCGGATCTCCAAACGATTGCCAACGGCATCGAGGGATCGGACATCAACGCAAAAGACATGCTGGGCGTCGGGAACAAGGCAACGTTCTCCGTCGAAGCTTACGGGGGAGTGGGAAAAAACCATATCAGCCTGATGTATACTCCCTTCGGCTACACCGCGGACAACGTTCTGGCTGCGGCCCTGAATTACAACGGCATCAATTACGCGGCCGGGAGCGCCGTCCACTCCGACCTGTCCTACTCCATGTTCGATCTGCGGTACCAGCGCGACCTGATCAATATGGAAAATATCCTGGCCGGCTTCTCGCTGGGAGGAATCGCCCAGATCAAGTATTCCACGGGAAGCTTCAAGCTGGACTCGACCGGAAAGCCGGAACAGAGCCGATCCTTCAACTCCTTCATTCCGATGATCGGCGTCGGCGCCCATATCGGCATCCTGGCCAACCTGCTGGAAGTCCGCGCCCAGGTGACCGCGGGCGGGTACAGCTCCAACAATTATTCTTATGAAGGCATGGCGGATCTTTCCCTCACCCCCTTTCCGTTCCTCGACATTCACGCGGGCTACAGGCTGCTTCAGCAGAAGATGGATATTAACGACTACAAAATGGACACCCTCTACACGGGGCCTTATGTCGGGTTAACGATTGGATTTTAAGATCACAATATGCGTTGTCACTGCCCGGCCTCAAGCTCGTGCTGTGCGTCAGAAATCTCTTTGCATAGGTATGATCCCATGTCCCAGAACAAGGGGTTGCAACCCCTTGTTCTATGAGGATTTGCGGCATAATTTCTGAAATTCGTCACAAAACTTTTGTAAAGAAGCTTTAGACGCAATACCCCAGCGGCAAAGTATTGCCGCGCCGGCCGGGCGGAGACAACAGGGCGTTTCAGACAAAACACCGTAAATCCATCCAATTCCTTTTTCCTGCTTGACAAAAGTTCCCTTTTTGCGTTGTATGGCGGCGCGAAAATTCGACTTCAGGCAGGTATTTTTATGGAACACTTCTTCGATCCGCAATCGGTTGTTGTCATCGGCGCCTCAAATACTCCCCTCAATCTGGGCTCCACCATCTGTAACATGCTCAAGGATTATCTCCATTACAACGGAAACGTCTATGCCGTAAATTCCAAAGGCGAGGCGGTGAACGGCTATCCGGGTTATTCATCAGTCCTGGAGTTGCCCCAGGCCCCCGATCTGGCGATCATCATCGTGGCGGCTCGCCACGTTCCCGGCATCATTCAGGACTGCGCACGCAAAGGCATTCGGTCTATCGTCATTGAAAGCGCCGGTTTTTCAGAGGGAGGAGAAATCGGTGAGACCATGCAGCGCGAAATCGACCAGGTTGCCCGGCAAAACGGCATCCGCCTGCTGGGCCCCAACTGCCTCGGCACTCTGAGCACGCGCGATAAGTTCTGCTGCTTTTACGGCGTCAACCCGAGTCTGGTCGAGATGAATCAGATTTTCGAGTCGCCCGGCAACATCTCCTACATCATCCAGAGCGGCGGCGTGGCCGTCCTGGCGATGGAATCGCTGTATTACGACGTCGTCGGCGTGAACAAAGTGGTCAGCATCGGCAACAAGTGTGACGTGGATGAAGCGGATTTGATCGAGTATTTTCAAAACGACGAAACCGAAGTCATCGGCATCTATCTGGAAAATATCGCGGACGGGCGCAAGCTCATGCAGGCCGCCCGGAAATCCCGCAAGCCCGTCCTGGTGTACAAGGTGGGTAAAACCAGAGAGGGCGCGCTGGCCGCCATGTCGCACACGGCGGGAATGGCCAACAACGACCGGATCTTCGATGCCGCCTGCAGGCAGTCGGGGATCATCCGTCTGCAGTCCATCGACGAACTTCATTCTCTTCCCAAGATGTTTACCGAAATGCCTCTGCTCGCGGGAAAGCGCGTCGCGGCGTTTACCAACTCCGGCGCCTTTGGCGGGATTTCCGCGGACCTGCTGGTGCAGGCGGGTCTGCAGATGGTCCGCCTGACCCCGCAAACCCAGGAGAAACTCAAGAAAGTCGGTCAGGTCTTCAACATCAAGAACCCCGTGGACATCGGCCCCGCGCCGCCGCAAACATATCTCGACATTTTCGAAATTCTTCTTTCCGCGGACGAAGTGGACGGCCTGCTGCCGCTGCTCAGCGTCTGGCAGCCATTTGTGATCGACTGCCTGCTGGAACTGATGAAAATCTGCAAGCGGTATGAGAAACCCGCCGCCATTTACACGCCGAATGCCATTGCCAAATCCATCGCCATTCGGGCCAAGCACCGCATTCCCATCTTTGAGACAACGGAGCAGGCCGTGCGGGCCCTTGCCGTTTCTCAAACATATTGCGCGTCGCTTCTGAAAAGAAATTTTGCAGGCGGAAGGCCGCCGTACGGCGCGGGCGTAAAAACGGACCATCGCTCAACAGGGGAGGCTATGAGATGACCGGCAAGAAAGAAAAAGAAATCAAGGGGCTGCTCATCAAAGCCCTTGAAAAGGGACAGCTCGCCCTTTCGGAATATGAATCCAGAAAAGTGATCGCCTCCGCCGGCGTTCCCATCACCCGCGAGGCGCTGGTTCAATCCCGCGATGAAGCCATGGAACAGGCGGACACCATCGGTTTCCCCGTCGTCCTCAAGGGATCGTCGCCGGAGCTGACGCACAAAACGGAGATGGGAATGGTGCGCGTCAATCTGAAGAACACAGAAGATGTGGGTGAAGCATTTGACGAACTTACGGGAAAGGGGATCAAGCTGGAAGGCGTTCTGGTTCAGGAAATGGTCAAAGGCCACCGGGAATTCGTCATCGGCCTGACCCGCGACCCGCATTTCGGCCCCTGCGTCATGTTCGGCCTGGGCGGCATTTTCACGGAAGCCATGAAGGACGTCAGCTTCCGCGTCGCGCCTCTCACCGAAGAGGACGCCCGCGAGATGATCGGCGAAATTCGCGCGGCAAAACTTCTGGATGCCTTCCGGGGTGAAAAAGCCGTGGACCGCGAAATACTGGTTCGCGCTTTGGTGGGAATAGGCAATCTGGGAATGAAGCACGAGGAGATCGCCGAAATCGACATCAATCCCCTGATTATCCGGGACGGCAAGCCGGTGGCCGTGGACGCCCTGGTGATTCTGACGGCCCCCCGCGCCTGATGAATATCCATGAACCTTGAACTTTG
>JAQVQT010000263.1 GCA_028701435.1 Smithellaceae bacterium
TGGGACCCACGGCCGGCGGCGCCGTGTATTCTCCGGCGCTCACCGACTGGATATTCATGGTGAAGAATACATCGTACATGTACATCACGGGGCCGGACGTGATCAAGGCCGTGATCGGAGAAGAAGTATCGCAGGAAGACCTGGGCGGAGCCGTGGCTCACGCCTCCAAGAGCGGTGTATGCCATGTCGTGACCGAAAACGATGAAGACTGCATCCATAAGATCAAAGAATTGCTGTCGTATCTGCCGGACAGTTGCCATTCGCCGCTGCCGGTCGCAGAGACGACCGACAGTCCCGACCGGGAATGCCCGGAATTGAACAAGATCATTCCCGACAGAGCGGCTCGCGCTTACAACATGAAAAGCATCATCAAATCAGTTGCCGACAATGGCGAATGGTTTGAGCTTCATGCAAAATGGGCGCCGAACATCATCGTCGCGTTGATCCGCATCATGGGCCGGCCCGTGGGGGTCATTGCCAACAATCCCATGTCTTATGCGGGTGTTCTCAACGTCAACGCTTCGGACAAGGCGTCGCGCTTCATCCGTTTCTGCGACGCCTTCAACATTCCGCTTCTCACGTTCTCCGACGTTCCCGGCTACATGCCCGGCACGGACCAGGAGTGGGCGGGCATTATCCGCCACGGCGCAAAGCTTCTGCACGCCTATTCGGAAGCCACGGTGCCGAAGATCACCGTCGTGACACGCAAGGCCTACGGCGGGTCCTATATCGGCATGTGCTGCAAGCAGCTTGGGGCGGATTACGTCATGGCCTGGCCGACGGCGGAAATCGCGGTGATGGGGGCGTCGGGCGCCTGCAACATCATTCACCGCGCCGAAATCAAAGGGGCTGTGGACCCGGAGGCGAAGCGCGCGGCGCTGATCGCGGATTACGAAGAAAAATTCAATAATCCTTACTATGCCGCATCGCTGGGCGCCATCGAGGAGGTGATTCTGCCCAGCCGGACGCGCAAACGCATTGTCGTCCTGCTGGAGGCTCTGCAGAATAAAAAGGAAGCGAGGCAGACAAAGAAACACAACAATATTCCGTTGTGAATGGTCCGACGGACGTCTTGAAAAAGCGGGGAAGATTCTAGAGACTTCCCCGCTTTTTTTGCGTTTAATGCCGGACGAAAATCTTAAACCGATTGAAAGATAGCTTTTTTTGAATTTACACAGAGCCTTCCAGTTGTTTTCTTAAGATTACCAGCGATTACAAATAATCATAATATTTCCTTTACAAAGACGCGGGTAAATGATAGTTGACCTTCGGTCACACAAAGGCCGGGCGCGCTTTGGCATGGCGGCTCCCTTAAAAATTTAAGCGTAGCCCGGGAATTCAGGCTTAATAGCCAATAAAAACCTGAACTTCAGGATAAATCATACGTAGGAGGAGATCATGAAGAGATTTTGGTTGGTTTTGCTGTCGCTGGGGCTGATCGTCGCCTTCAGTTCGACGGCGATGGCCGTTGACGTCAAATTCAGCGGCGAGTTTTACGTGGGTGGAATGTATTTGGATAAAACAACGTTAAATAAAAATGTGTTTCAGACAGACCCCGGGCCACCCCCCGTGTATCAGTCTGCTGGCCTCAGCACCGCTTTTTATTACCAGAGATTAAGGGCCAGAACGGATTTCACGATTACCCCCGGCCTGAAACTGATCACGCGTTTCGACGCGATGGAGCGAGCTTGGGGCGCGGCAAGATCTGCTCCCGGCATTGCGCGGGCGGCCGATTCGGCGGGAACGGTGGCGGAAAATGAAAACTTTGCCATCGACTGGACTTACATCGATTACAAATCGCCCATCGGCACTTTCCTGGTCGGTTACATGAATTATGGAACCACGGGAACGGTTTTTGGCAACAACAGAAACACTCAACCCAGAATCCGGTTCAACAGAAAATTCGGCCCGATCAATGTGTGGGCTTCTGTTTCGAAGGTGACAGAAAACAGCTTGACGGCCGTGAAACCTGCTTCAACAACATCGGATGCCGATAGTGACGTGTATGGTCTGGAAGGGATTTATAACTGGAAAAACGGCCGCGCCGGTTTGAATGTAAACTATTACAATTATGCCAATACGCGTCCGCCGGCAGTGCCCCCGGCCCTCCCGGCTACCGGTAGCTATAGAAGAACCTATTTTCTGTTTACCCCTTATGTGTTTGCTCAAATCGGTCCCGTGTCTCTGCAGGCCGAATTCAATTACCTCAACGGCACGGACAAGTATGAAGATGGTGTAGTCAAAGTGGCCGGTGTGGACAAGGTGACGCTGGAAAACATTTCCGCCTATATTGACGCCACGGCCAATTTCGGAATGTTCTACGCGGGCGGCAGCTTCGCGTATGTATCCGGGAACGATCCCGGAACGAACGACAAAACGGAAGGCGGACTCATCAACGGCGGGTACGACTGGAATCCCTGCCTCATCATGTTTAACTACGATGATCGGGCCAAGTGGGCGGGCAATCTCGCGGGTTACGGAAACACCGTTGATAATGGCAGAATGGCGAACGCCTGGTTCTTCCAGTTCCGTGGCGGCGTGAAGCCGATCGACAAGCTGGACATCATGGCGTCCGTTTCCTATGCCAACGCCGACAAGAAACCCAATGCGACCTATCTCTACAATGATTACGGATGGGAATTGGATTTGACCGCAAATTACAAGATCACCAATAACCTGTCCTATATGGTGGGCGTCGGCTATCTGTTTACCGGCAAGTACTACAAGGCCAATCTGGACGCCAATGAGTTGAACGACGATTTTCTGGTCATCAACAAGCTGACGTTGACGTTCTAGCAGAGGCTGAAGAAAAAAGACTGAAGTCTGAAGGTAGAACGAAGCCCGGCAGGGAAACCTGCCGGGCTTTTTTTATAAATAAATTTCGGTTGCGTTTGACGTGGATATACCGTAATTTGCATGCGAATACTTGACGGTGTTTCATTA
>JAQVQT010000264.1 GCA_028701435.1 Smithellaceae bacterium
TTGTTGTCCCTTGCGGACTTCTGAACCGCCTCTTTCAGCTTGTCGCTGACGGTTGTCCCTTCCGGATGCTTCTTGAAATATTTTCCTTTGTCTTCATGCGCCATGTTTTTATCCTCTTTTTAGAATGTTATGATGTCGTGAGAGCTTTGCACAACCCCTTTAATCGTCATGCCGGCGCAGGCCGGCATCCAGGAAGTCCTTGAATATACTGGATTCCCGCTTTCGCGGGAATGACAACATTCTTGGTTTTCTGTAGTTATGCAAACGTCTCGTCGTAAAACGCGCCAGAGGCAAGGCGCGCAAATCTCGAGGAATGATGCCTACCCTACGTAGGCCGCAGTAACGAGAGATGAAGCGCAACGCAGCATATGACGTGTCGGACGGCGTCATCTCAGTATTTCATGTAATGAAACGGCTCCACCGCAGACAGCGCCTCCGTATCCAGCGTCTTGAACCCGTTCTTTTCCACCAGTTTTTCCGTCTTTTCAATCTGGTCCACGTCCACCACAAACACGGCTTTTTCCGCGCATTCCAGAACAAAGCCGCAGGCGTTGTTGATATTGATGCCTTCCCTGTACAAAAGCTGCATCAACTTATCCAGCCCCCCCGGCCGGTCGGGAATCAGCACGGCCAGAACATTTTTCAGATGAACGGTCATGCCGGCTTTGGCAAGCGCCTTTTCCGCCCGCTTCGGATCATCGACAATCAGGTTGATCACACCGGATGTGCCGTGGGTCGATATGGTGGTCGCCCGAATGCTGATATCGGCTTTTGCCAGAACGCTCGTGACATTCGCCAGTTGCCCCGGCTTATCTTCCGCGAAAATACAAAGCTGATACGCAATCATGTTCTTCTCCTGATTTTTTTTGCAGTTGATTCTTTTTACAATGACGACCGGGTTTTATCAAGTCAAATCTCGGATTCGACTTTGCGCCAGCGGCCGTCTTCCAGAACCGCTTTACCCCTCTGCCGCAAATAATCCAGATGCTTTCCGATCAGAACCCTTTCGTTGAATTCATACATCTCCTTCGGCTCGCGGGGCCTGCCGTAAATCAGCCAGGCCGCGCAGATCTCGCTGAGCGTTTTCGGCTGGTCCAGAAATGCCAGCAGCTTCCTTTCCCGCTCATAAATGATCTTTTCATACTGATCCCAGAGCGGGCCGGGATTGGATTCATAAATTCCGTGATTATGCGCGGCCGCCCAGCGCCTGGCCGGTATCGCTTTGAGCTTGTGAATCGAGGCGATGGTATGTGCGATGTCGGATAAAACATCGCCATACCAAGGCCCGAACGACGTCAGATCGTAGTCCCCCACAAAAAGCAGCTCTTCCTCGGGAATAAAGAAGGACAGGTGTCCCGGCGTGTGTCCGGGTGTGGGAATGACCTGCACGGTCAGCCCGCCCAGATCGATCGTCTCGTCATCCTGAAGGAAACATGCCGTTTGACGCGGACGGTAATCAAACGTTTCCAGCATTTCCTTCTTCCAGTAGTCCCGGGCGCCCTGCTCCTCGATCCCGTACCAGTCCAGAAACGTTTCCAGATCGGCCAGCGGCGGAAAATCACGTTCGGAGACCCAAACGGGACAACCGTCAAAGAGGTTCATGTAGCGGATGTGATCTTCATGCCAGTGCGAAAGCCAGACCCCATCGACGCCTTCGTCCTTCAACCGCGTCAGCTTTTCCAGCGAAGAGGCGGGATCGATGACCACCCGCGCCTTATCGCCCCGCAGGTACAGGGAATGGTTGAAGGGATACCTGCCGCCGTTGTCACCGCGGATAAAACGAACCCGCCCGAATTGACGATCTTTCATGGATAAAACTCCCGGTATGGTGATGATTGAATATAGAAAATATCCGACCAAATTGCCATCAATAATTCCACACACGAAAACTCATTGAAACAAATGGTTTTTCCAGTTACTGTGTCTTGCAGGCTCATGTGAGATCGTTGGTTTTCCACTACAACGCATCGAATGAGGACAGGCGGTAGCGGAAAAGTGAGCGGCAGCCGGGGAGACGGGATTGAGGAGCATCAGGACAGGTCGATGATCAAGGCACTTTTCTGGGACAATGACGGCATTCTGGTCGATACGGAAGGTATTTTTTTCAGGGCCAATCAGGAGACACTGTCAGCAGTAGGCATTTCGCTTCGATGGGAGCAGTTTGAAGAAATCTCGCTTGTCCGGGGCGGGAGCGTGCTGCAACTGGCGGAAAAGCCGGGAACGGAAGAGTTTTATAAACTGCGCGACAAGCGGGACGCTCTTTACGCCGACCTGCTGACGCGGGAGCCGCTGGTCATTGAAGGCGTTCGGGACGTGCTGGAGACGCTGAAGGGAAAATATCTAATGGGAATCGTAACGAGCTCCGGACATGAGCACTTCGAGATCATTCACAGGCGCTCTGGGCTTTTGCCTTACTTTCAATTTGCTCTGACCATGAAAGACTGCGCGCATTTCAAGCCGCATCCCGAGCCGTACCTCAAAGCGATCGAGCTCTCCGGCTGCCGGCCACAGGAGTGCCTGGCCATCGAGGATTCACCGCGCGGTCTCGCCTCCGCCGTGAGCGCCGGAATTCGGTGCCTAGTAGTTCCGAGCCGATTCACCAAAGGCGGCGATTTCACCGGAGCCTCCCGCATCCTGAACAATATCATGGAACTTCCCCAATCTCTGCAGTAATAGGATGGCGCAAAATAAAAATCTTGACCTTTTGGCCGTAATGTATTATTGGTCGGACCACCCAGCCAATTGGGAGCTTTGAAAGAACTGGATTCCGGCCTGCGCCGGAATGACAAAATTGTTGGTTTTATGTGGTTATGCAAACATCTCCAATTGCGCAGGGAGGAAAAGGAGCGTTTATCCCGATGGTCCAGAAGAGTTTTGCAACTCCGGTAACGCGTTCGCGGCTTCACGAAGAGATCGTCACCGTTATTCAAAAA
>JAQVQT010000265.1 GCA_028701435.1 Smithellaceae bacterium
CTCTGCCGGTCCGACCGTGTCGTCGGCATGAATCCTGTAGCGCAGAATGCGGCGTTTCATGGTTTCCGCCACATAAACATATTGTTCGTCCGCATCCACCGCGACGCCGTTGGCAAAACAAATGCCCTCGGCGACAATTTTGGGCGGCTGGCCGTTCGCGATCAATACCAGGCATCCGTCGGGGATGGGCGACTTAAGCGAAGCGTCGATATCCGGGTTGTCCGTGGAGTTGGAGACCCAGAGGCGGCCCGCAAAATCCAGAAAGGGAAAGTTGGGCGTGAACATTTTTTTGCCCTGCGCCTGCGTCATCAGGACCGTGTGGCGGCCGTCGGGGGCAAGAGACTGGACTTCGCCGTTGCCGATGTTGGCGACAATGCAGTTGCCGTCCGTGTCGATGCAGATGCCGTTGGGCAGACCGCCCAATTGGCCGAAGAAAGTTGTCCGGCCGTCCGCTTCGATTCTGGCGCAGCGTCCGTGGGCGTCCGCCGTGCGGACGCTGCCGTCATCCAGCGCCATGACACCTTCGGGGCGGGTCAGCCCGTCGCCGATCGTTCGAATCCGTTGAATGTCGATTTTCATGAGTTCCCTCCGGATTTGCTCCGGCGTTTCGCCGCGGAGCTCTCTGACGCCGCTTGCTCTTTTTTGCTGAAGGCGACGCAGTAAAGCGGAATGCCCCGATGCACCGCCTCCAGACATTGATTGCAATACAAGCAACGAGGTTTTTTCCCGGGATCAGCATTCCAACTCCGAATCAGGTCCGGCTCCGAGATCAGCGGCCGGCACAGCGATACAAAATCCGCCTCCCCGCGGCGAACCATTTCCTCCATCATGGCGACGGATTTCAATCCGCCTACAGCAATGACCGGAACGCCGATCTTTTGTTTGATGTCCCGCGCCCACTTGCGGAAATAGCCTTCCCGGGACGGTTTGAGGATCTTGGTTTTGTATTCGGTCCCCTCGTATTTTTCTCCCCGAACACCGGAGCTGATCTCCAGGGCGTCATATCCCGCGTCGGCCAGCATCAGCGCCGCCTGTATGCCTTCGGCAATCGTTAGCCCGCCGGTAAAGCCGTCCTCCACGCCCAGCTTGATCAGAACGGGGTAATCCGCGCCGGTCTCACGCCGAATGGCTTGGTAAACCTCCGTATGCAGGCGAAGGCGGTTTTCCAGGGATCCGCCCCACTTGTCCTCCCTTTGGTTGGTAAAGGGGGAGAGGAACTGGCTGAAAAGATACCCGTGCGCGCCGTGAATCTGAACGGCGTCAAAGCCGGCTTCACGGGCCCGGCGCGCCGCCTGCCCAAAGGCATGAACGACCACCTGAATTTCCTCTTCCGTCATTTCGCGGTAATTCCAGCGGTAAAAGGGATCGCAGGTGATTACGGAAGGGCCGGCGGGCAGCTGCCCCCTGGTTTTAACGAAGCGCGCCTCGCGGCCGCCGTGATACAGCTGCACGGCAATTCTTGCCCCCCGTTGATGGGCCGTTCGGGCAAGTTTTTGTAAGCCCGGAATACAGGCGTCATCGGCGATCGAATTCATGAAGGAGGAAACCTGGCCGGAAGGATGGACATACGTAATGGCGGTGACAATCAGGCCGACGCCGCCCGCGGCAAGATCATCGATCAACGAGATTTGACGGTCCGTCACCCGACCGGTGGGGTCCGACAGGCCGTCATACGTGGCCGACCGGACAAACCGGTTGCTGAGGGTCATGTTTTTCAGCCGGGTTGATTCAAACAAGATGCTCATTTCAAACCTTCGGACCAGTTTGGTTGTTTTCTCGCATTGTTTGTTTGCAGGCACCCTATCACGATTTGACGGTCGCAGGCAATCATTAGTCACCGGTTTGGTCTGTTCTTTTTGGAGCCGGAAAAAGGACAGGCGCTTGCAAATTCGGTGATCCGACCCCGCGAAGGAATGTGGTTGACAGGTTTGGAGCTTCTGTTTATACTCCGCGCCATCCTGACAGGGAAATAATCGAAACAAAAGGTTTTTCTATGTTCAATCGCATTGTCAGCATTTTTTTTCTGATTTTTATCTCCTTGACGTCCATTCCGCTTTTTTTAACGGCGTTGCTTCTGCGTGTGGTGACCTACCCCTTTGACCGGCGGTTGCGGCTTTTGCATCTGTTTACGTGCTTTTGGGCTTCTCTTTACACCTGGACCATGCCGGCCTGGCGGATTCGCATTGAAGGCCGCGACAACGTCAGGAAAGACGCGGCGTACATGGTTGTTTCCAACCACCAGTCGCAACTGGATATTCTGATCGCCTTCCGGCTTTTCTTTCATTATAAATGGGTGTCCAAAATTGAAATCTTTCGAGTGCCGCTGATCGGTTGGAATATGATGCTGAACCGCTATATTCAATTGAAACGCGGCGACAAGCAAAGCATCGAGCAGATGCTCAGACAATGCGCCATGCACCTGGACGAGGGAAGCTCCATTTTCATGTTTCCGGAAGGCACCCGGTCTCACGACGGCGAAGTCAAGGCCTTCAAGCTGGGCGCTTTCCAACTGGCGCACCAGAAGAAGGTGCCCATTCTGCCGATCGTGATCAGCGGAACCAACAAGGCTCTTCCCAAATACAGCATGAATTTTACCGGCGTGCAGAAAATTTACATCAAAATATTTGAAGAGATTCCGTATGCCGCGTTCGCGCATCTTTCGGAAAGCCAGACCGCTGAAATGGTTCGTGGTTTCATTACCCGGCAGCTGCGGGTGATGAATGAATATACCCTGGGCAATGCCTGAACCTGTCTTCCGGAAAGTCCGTTTACATTTTCAGCAGGGCCGCGCCGATTTTTTCCCGACGGATTTGCAGGCGTCTTTTTTGAAGCATTTCCAGAAATTCCATGTCTTTTTGAAGAAGGCCGAAGCGCTCGGGCGGTTGAATGAGCAGGCGTTCGGTTAACCGGGCGACGTCGGCGTGAAAC
>JAQVQT010000046.1 GCA_028701435.1 Smithellaceae bacterium
TTACATCTGATGGGACAGAAGAAGGTCTGACATGTTTTTCTCGTTCGCTGGTTGTGCTCTCGACTGCGGATTGCGCTGTCTTTGCCGGGCCATTCTTAAAGGTGTCCTGAGCTTTTGCGGCTTCCTGTTTAATTTGAACGGGCCTTAATATAGCCTGACAACGTTTGTAGAGATAACCGACCATAAATGCATTGGATTTTTGATGACACACTGACAGAGCATATTCCAGATCGGCGCCTTTATTAATCAACAAGTTTATTATTTCGGAATTGTCCCTTACGGCGGCAACTGTCAACGGCGGGTCATAGCCATCAATCACGATAGCTGGTTGATTCACATCTGCTCCCCGCTCTATCAGCAGTTTTGCCGTGCTGCTATGGCGGTACCATATTGCTGTGATGAGTGGTGTTCTGCCTTCTTCCTTGAGACTTGCATTAGCTCCGCTATCGAGCAGTGCTTTGACTTCCTGGTCATTACCTTTCTGGGCCGCAGTCAATAAAGGCCCTGCACATCCTGTAATGGTTATCAAGGCGACGAGAATCACTGCCAAGATATTTTTTGATCCTTTCTGCATACGGTTTTCTCCAACCCTGTGCCGATGAACAAAAAACCCCGCACTCTTTGTAAGAGACGGGGTATTAGTCATCCGGTCATGGCACCCTCCGAAATGAGGGTTTCAATAAATGGTTAACCAGTTGCCGATCTACAGCACCTTGTGAAGTATTCTATGCCTATCCTATTAATAAATCAACTGAATACTGATTGAGGGAAAAAGAACGCCGCCGAAAAAGAGATAAATTGTTTCTTTACAGCTATGCGCAAGACTCAAATGCGCCTTTTTGTGTTTTTTGGGGATAACTATTCGGCCGAAATGTCGATGATCTGAAAATTGCGGGTTCCGCCGGGGGTGTTGACGGTGATTTCGGCGTCGATGCTTTTTCCGACGAGCGCCCTGCCGATGGGCGAGGTGACGGATATTTTATTCCGGCTGATGTCCGATTCAAAAGGGCCGACGAGCTGGTATTTGATCTCTTCCCCCTCGCTGTCGGCGATGGTGACAAAGCAGCCGAAAACCACCCGGTCGCTCGGGATGCCTTTCAGGGCGATGATGTTGCAGGAAGCCAGATTGTTTTCCAGCTCCTGAAGTTTGCCGTGCAGATAGGATTGCCGCTCTTTGGCCGCCGCGTACTCCGCGTTTTCCGAAAGATCGCCGTGCGCCCGGGCAACTTCAATGTCCCGGATGTTTTCCGGAATGAAAACGTTTTTCACCGTCTCCAGTTCCTTCTTCAATTTGTCAAAACCCTCTTTCGTGATCGGCATTTTGTCCATGAACGGCTCCGAATGATTTTGCCTTGCGCTGACGCAATCGATGGCTCGATGACAGGCAGGAAACGCATTTGATTTTTGTTTAGACGAGAAAGAACCCCGTGTCAAGAACTTGTTTCGAATAGAGGCGAAGCGGGGGGCGTGCTGAAAATCCATCGGGGCCGATCGTTTGCGCCCGCGCCGGATGTTTCTCCGGCGGGAATACGCCGCTTCATGAAGTTGTCCGGGCGATGCGAAAGTTGTTTTGTGGCGCGGTTTGTGTTATTGAACGACGGTCAGAAAAGTAAAGGAGCATTGGTGTGACATCATGCTGGACTCATACAACCGGGACATCAATTATCTTCGGATTTCCATCACCGACCGCTGTAACCTGCGCTGCATATACTGCCGTCCCATGGAAGGGGTTTCGCTGACAGGCCATGACGATATTCTCCGGTACGAGGAGATTCTCCGCGTGGTTTCCCGGGCGGTGACCCTGGGATTTGTCAAGGTGCGGCTGACCGGCGGCGAGCCGCTTGTCCGCCGCGGATTTGTTGAATTTGCCGCGGATTTGAAAAAAACTAAAGGCCTTGAGGACATCAGCCTGACAACCAACGGAATCCTGCTGGAGAAATACGCGGAAGCGATTTTCAAAGCCGGCATCACCCGGATCAACATCAGTCTGGATTCCATGGACAAGGACAAGTACGCTCAAATCACGCGGGGCGGGAACCTGGACGACGTGTTTCGCGGGATCGCCGCGGCGGAGAAAGCGGGCTTTTCCCCCATCAAAATCAATACCGTGATTGTCAAGGGATTCAACGACAACGAGGTGCTGGATTTTGCGAGATTGGCGCTTACCAAACCTTTTCAGGTTCGTTTTATCGAAATCATGCCGGTAAGCCCGGTCAACGGCGGACTCACGGCGGATTTTTTGCCGAACCGTGAGCTG
The DNA here is from genome assembly GCA_028701435.1 of Smithellaceae bacterium. Classification (GTDB taxonomy): domain Bacteria; phylum Desulfobacterota; class Syntrophia; order Syntrophales; family Smithellaceae; genus UBA8904. Next base: position 2,258 of record JAQVQT010000046.1, read on the forward strand.
CTGGAAACCATCGGCCGTCATTTCCGGCTTACGCCGCTTGCGGTCAAGAAACATAAAACGGACGGGCCGGCCAGAATCTTTACACTGCCGGACGGCCGGGGAGAAATCGGGTTTATCGACCCGGTCAGCGACCATTTCTGCGCGACCTGCAACCGCCTGCGCCTGATGGCGGACGGCAAGCTGCGCGCCTGTCTGCTCAAGGACGAGGAAGTCGATATCAAGGCGGCGCTTCGCCAAAACTGCAGCGACGACGAGCTGGACGCCCTGATCCGCCGCGCGATCCGGCTCAAGCCCGAGAGGCACGATTTGGACTGCACGGACAGACATCTGAAAAAATGCCACCGGGACATGTCGGACATCGGTGGCTGAACCATTTCATAAGGATTGGTGATTCCATGTTTTTCGATCCGCTTCAGGCCGGGACGGCAGAAGACGGGGATCCAACCCGCCAGAGCAGTCGCCTGCATTTACGGCAGGAGAAATTGATCCTGGATCTGGTCGCTCCCGTTGCCGGGGAATCCGTGCTGGACGTGGGCTGCGGGAATGGGAGCTGTCTGCGCCTGTTCGGTCGGAAAAAATGCCTGCTCACGGGACTGGATGCGTCGCAGGCTGCGCTGGAGGCGGCCCGGAGAAATCTTGGCGCCTCGTGTGAACTGGTTTTGGGGAATGCCGCCGATATTCCTTTTTCGGACAACGAATTCGACGTGGTGACCTTGACGGGCGGCCTTCTGGGCTCGGCAAATCCGCAAAAAGCGCTTGCGGAAGCGGTCCGGGTCAGCCGCAATCGTGTTTTTGTCGGTTTTTTGAACCGGTATTCTTCGGCCGGAACCGGGAAGGCTGTAAGGAAGTTTTTCGGTTTTCCCGCCGCATCGGATTTCCGTTTTTTTTCCATTGGAGAAATGCAGAACCTGATTCACAAAACCATGTCCGGCGCCGTGATTCAATGGGGGTCCGTGATGTGCCTTCCCGGACCGGCGTATGCCCTGTTGTCGTCCCTGGAAGACCTTTTCCCGATGAGAAAAAATCCGCTGGGAGCATTTGTCGGGATGGTTTTTGCCGTCAACTATACGTATCGAACCGTTCAGCACCCCGTGGTCCATTCTTTCAAGCTGAAAGCAAGAGAGAGGGCTGCCGCTCCGGAAGCCGTTCGGGACATGCTGCGGGAGGGAAAACCATGATCCGCGAGGCGCTGCTTTACGAAAAGCTGCCCGAATCCCGGGTGCTCTGCGGGTTGTGCGCCCACCGGTGCAATATTCAGCCCAACCGGCGCGGTCTGTGCGGCGTGCGGGAAAACCGGGACGGTGTTTTGTATTCCCTGGTTTTCGGAACGCTGATTGCCGAGCATGTGGATCCGATTGAAAAGAAGCCTTTTTTTCATGTGCATCCCGGCTCACGGTCGTATTCCGTGGCCACCGCCGGCTGCAATTTTACCTGCGTCTTCTGCCAGAACCATGAAATTTCCCAGATGCCCCGCTCCACGCTGATGATCATGGGGGAAGAAGTGCCGCCCGCGATGATTGTCCAACAGGCCAGGGAAAATAATTGCCAAACCATTGCCTACACGTACACGGAGCCGACGGTTTATCTGGAAACCGCTCTGGAGACCGCGAAGATCGCCTGCCGGGAAGGCCTGAAAAACCTGTTCGTCACGAATGGGTTCATGACGTCCGAAGCCCTGGATTTGATGTCGCCCTATCTGGCCGCCGCCAATGTGGATTTGAAGTCCTTTCGGGACGAATTTTATAAAAAGCAGTGCGGCGCGAGGCTCACTCCCGTTTTGGAAAGCCTCAAAAAAATGAAAGACCTCGGGATCTGGCTGGAAATTACCACGCTTTTAATTCCCGGATTGAACGATTCCGATGAAGAACTGACGGAGATTGCCTTCTTCATTCGGGAACTGGGCCCGGAAACTCCCTGGCATATCAGCAGGTTCCATCCGCAGTTCAAGATGCTGGATGTCGCTCCCACCTCCGTTTCTTCCCTCAGGCGCGCCTGCGTGATCGGGAAAGAAGCCGGATTGCATCATGTTTACAGCGGCAATGTGCCGGGCGACGAGGGTGAAAACACCTACTGTTCGAACTGCCAAAAATTGTTGATCAGGCGTTATGGCTTCAGAATCATTGATCATTTTCTGTCAGGGTCCCGGTGTTCTTCCTGCGGTCAAAAGCTGGAAGGTCTTTTTTGAACCAGCCACAGAAAATGACAACCTTTTCATTCCACCCCATGAATACCGTTTCCGGGTCAAAGCACTATATATTGTGGTGTGGTTTTTTCGGGAATACATTTTGTTGTATTTTCGCTTTACAAAGAAACATTCTTTTGTTAGGCTTTTCCAAAATTTACCACTATTTCAATTAAAGATGATTTATGAAACTTAAACGTCTGGAAATAATCGGTTTCAAATCTTTCCGCGAGAAGGTTGTGATTGACTTTTCCCAGGGCGTCAATGCGGTTGTCGGGCCCAACGGCTGCGGAAAATCAAATGTTGTCGACGCGATTCGCTGGGTGATGGGCGAACAGCGGGTCAAAGCGCTGCGCGGCAAGAAGATGGACGACGTGATTTTCAACGGCAGCGAGGACGCAGCCCCCGTGAGCATGGCGGAAGTCGTGATGACGCTGTCGAGCGACGGATCGTCCTTTCCCGGCGTTTACGGCGAACTGACGGAAGTGTCCATTTCGCGTAAAACCATCCTCGACGGCGAGAGTGAGTATTGCATCAACCGCGTGCCCTGCCGCCTGCTGGACGTAAAAGAGTTCTTCATGGGTACGGGTGTCGGCGCCCGAACCTATTCCCTGGTGGAGCAGGGGGCCGTGTCCAATCTGGTGGAAGCCAAACCCGAAGACCGCCGTCTCTTCATCGAAGACGCAGCCGGCGTGTCCAAGTACAAAAGCCGCAAAGATGCCGCCGTTCGCAAGATGGAGGCCACCAAACAGAACATTTTGCGCCTGAACGACATTCACAAGGAAGTCAAGTCCCAGCTCGGTGCCATTACCCGCCAGGCGAAAAAAGCAGAGCAGTACAAAGCGGTAAAGCAGCGAATGAAAGAGACGGAACTGGCGTTGTCCCGGCAGGGCTATGCCAAAATGGCCGGGAAGAACGCCGCGCTGCAGGATGAGCGGACGCGAATTTCCGAACAGGCGGACGCCGTCAGTGCGCAAATGGAGGCTAGGGAATCCTCCCTGCAGGAAATGAAGGCGGCTCTGCTGGAAAAAGATGAACAGATCGGCCTTCATCAAACCGAGCTTTACGAAGCGAAAAATGCCATCAACATCAAGGAAAAGAATGTGGAATTTTCGCGCCGCCGAATGGCGGAAGCCTCGGAGCGCAAAGAGAAAAATCTGACCGAGATCGAAGTGATGGGCCGCAAGAGAGAAAGCCTGACGGTCGAGATCGGAAATCTGCAAAAGAAATCCGCCGACGCCCTCAAGCAGATGAACCTTCTTCAACAGGAGCTGGATGAAGGGGCAAGAGAAGTTCAGGGACTGCTGGAAACCGACCGGGACATCAATGCCCGCCTGGAAGAACATAAAATCCGCTACATCGACGTCATGCAGGATCTGGCCAAATTCGGGAACGCCGTCGCGGGCCTCAAAAAAAGCATGGAGGATTTTCACAAGCGGGATGAGAGGGAAGTCCGGGAGATCGACGAGGACAAAAACCGGCTTGCCGAATTGACGAAAAAAATGCGGGAGCTTGCCGGAGGCCTGGCAGCGGAAGAAGAGGAAATCGCGCGGATCGCAAAAGAGAAAGAAGCGGCCGCCGACGCGCTGGAAAAAGCCAAATCGGATCTGCAGGCGGTTGAGGAACGCATCCTCCAGGTCAAGGAAGAGGCGGGCGCCAAATCGTCGCGGCGGCAGTCGCTTGAGGAATTTGAGGCCGCCTTCAAATGGTCCAACGAGGGCGTGAAAAAAGTCATTGAAACGCAGGACAGCCCGGACGCGTTTTACGGGGTCGTGGCCGACCATATCGACGTTCCCCGCGAATACGAATCGGCCGTGGAAGCGGTGCTGGGCGACAAGCTGCAGTACGTCGTGGTGAAGAACCAGGAAGAAGGCGTTCGCGCCATCGATTATCTGAAAAGTTACAAGCTGGGCCGGGGCAGCTTCGTGCCGGTGGAGCTGCGCGGCGGCAGCGCCCAGACTTACAGCGCGGAGCATCTTCAGGAGGCGGAGCCCCTCCTGCACAAAGTGGTTGTCCAGGAGGAATTCAAAAAGATCGCCGACGGCCTGCTGGGCGATGTTCTGCTGACGCCCTCCATTGAAACCGGCATCAGCCTTTGGAAGAAAAACGGCTTTCGAGGGACCTTCGTGACCCCGGAGGGAGACACGATCAGCCCCAACGGCGTCCTGACCGGCGGCAGCGGTTCGGCGGTGGAGAAAAGCCTGTTGGCCACCAAACGGGAAATCGCGGAGCTGGAGCGGGAAGTCCGGAAGCTTTCCGGCGAACTCGAGGGCCGGATGGAGGAAAAGAAGCAACTGGTCTCGTCGATTGACCGCTGGGAAGAAGAGCTTGCCCAATTGAAAAACAGCGCGCACCGGCTGGAAATGGACGCTCACAGCCGGAAGAAAGACATGGAACGCTTCGACGATGAAACGGAAAGACTGAAGCAGAGAATCGCCGTGCTGGAATTCAACCGCCGGAACATTAAATCGGAAGAGGTCCAGGCCCTGCAGAAATTGCAGGAGATCGAGGCGGAGATCCGGACGAAAGAAGCGGCGGAAAAGGAGCTCAACGAAATCATTTCCGTCTTCAACAGCCGCCGCCAGCAGTCGCGCGCGGCCATTGACGCCGAGGAAAAGCGGCTCACGGAGAAAAAAGTTCTGCTGGCCGCGCTGGCGGAAAAGAAAGAAGCGGATTTGAGAACGATTGCCCGGCTGCAAAATGATCTGGCGGCCGGGGAAAGCGAAGCTGAGCAAAAGCGCGCGGACGTCGCGTCTTGCGAACAGCAGTTGGCCGATCTTTCCGCCGCCGTCGAGGCGGATACGTCGGCGCTGCAGTCGCTTTACCGGAATCTGGCGGCCTGCGAAACGGTTCTGGCCGAATTGAAGGAGAAGCGGGCCGCGGATGACGATTGGCTGAAAGGTCAGGAAAACGAAATTCGCGACGTCAAAAAGAAGATGGACGATCTGCGCCGGCAGCAAAGCGAGCTGGAAATGCAGTGCCGTGAAGGCGAACTGAACTTGGAAAATCTGAAAAACGCGGTCGCGGAGAAGCACCAGGTCGATCTGGCCTCCCTGATGGCGGATTTTGAGGCGCTCGCGGATGAAAAAATTGCCGAACTCGGCGCCCTGCTGGAAAAGGACAAGCAGACCATCGAAAATTTCGGCGAAGTGAACCTGCTGGCGCTCAATGAATACGCCGAACTGGATCAGCGCAACCAGTTTTTGACGACGCAGTTGAGCGACCTCAACGAGTCGCTGGCGTCGCTGCAGCGGACCATCACCCGGATCAACAAAATATCCCGCGAACGGTTTTCCGAAACCTTTGCCGCCGTCAATGAATGCTTCAAGAAGACCTTTGCCCATATTTTCCCCGGCGGCCGCGGCGAACTGCTCCTGACCGATGAAAGCGATCTTCTGGAAACCGGCGTGGACATTGATATTCAGATTCCGGGGAAGAAAGCGCAAAGCGTCAGCCTGCTTTCCGGCGGCGAAAAATCCCTGGCGGCCATCGCGCTGATTTTCGCCATTCTGCTGTACCGTCCGTCGCCCTTCCTGATTCTGGACGAAGTCGATGCGGCGCTCGACGACGCAAATACCAATCTGTTCAACCGCCTGATCCGCGATGTCGCGGCAAATTCCCAGGTCATCATGATTACCCACAACAAGAGCACGATGGAAGTCGCCGACACGCTCTTCGGCGTGACCATGCAAAAGCAGGGGATTTCCTCCCTGGTGTCCGTCACCCTCAATTGAGCCGATCCGTTTCATCGCTTCGGCGCGGCTTCTCGCGAGGCGTTGTTCATTTGCGGGAGCTTTTCGGGCCGTTCCGCAAGTCCTCTTTGGCGTCGCTTTGAAGAAAATGCTTGATTTCGGAAAAAAATGAGTGATATGAAACACAGGAAATTTCGGGAGCCGACGATGGTTTCCATGTCGGCATGAAAAGCATTTTCATTCAGATTAGGATTTTTACCTGCTGTAGAGCAACTTTTTTTCTATTGGACAAGGGAGGACAATGAAATGAAGATTCGGGACATGTTGAAAGCTACGGGATTCAAAAGTCAATCTTTAATCACCGTTGAAGCGGATGAGTTTGTTTCCGCGGCAATCCAGAAATTGATCCAGCACGACAAAGGGGCTCTTCCCGTCACGGATGAGAAAAATGACCTGATCGGCATCATTACGGAAAGAGACATTGTGCGCAAGTGCCTCGCGCGGGGTGGAAATTGCGACGACAAGAAGGTCGGGGACATCATGACCCACGAGGTCGCCATCGCTTCGATGGAGGACGATCTGGATTACGCCATCAACACGATGAGGAAGAAAAAGATTCGGCACATTCCGATTGCGGACGGCAAAAAGGTGGTGGGCATGATTTCCATGCGGGATATCATGGGATTTCAGTACGAAGAGACCAAGGCGGAGATCAAGTACATCAAGCTGATGCCCCAGCGGCCGGTCTTTAAATAGCATTTTGTTCGGGCCGCCTTCCCTGAATCCGGGGGCGGCGGGCCCGTTCGACATCCGCCCCCCGGCGGGAGAATCGGGCGGCCTTCGGACCCGGTCTGTTTCCAGCAGGCGGGAGTTTTCCGCACTCCATGTGGAAAACCCCGCCTTTTTCTTCAGAAAATCATCCATTTCTTTACTTTGGCGCCGAAAGTCGCTATGAATCATGAATCACCGCGAGGGTTTTCCGCCGCCTGTCGCGAGGCGGTTGTGCCGCCGTTTCGAAAGAAGGATGCTTGCAGAAAGGAACAAGAAGCAAAGTGGGTTTATTCGACAAACTGAAAGCGGGGCTGACCAAGACCCGTGACGCTCTGACCAAAAATCTGGATCAGCTCGTTTTCGGCAAAAGGGTTCTGGACCAGGCGCTCTACGACGAACTGGAGGAGCTGATGATTTCGGCGGACATGGGTCCGCAGTTTACCTTTGATCTGATTGAGGATGTCAAGCAGCGGGTCAAGCGCAGGGAGCTTTCCGACGCGTCGCAGATCAAGAAGGTTTTGCAGGAGCGTATGATCGCCATTCTTCGGCAGATGGAAAAGCCGCTCTCCATTCCGAAAAACCGGCCTTTTGTCATCATGGCCGTCGGCGTCAATGGAAGCGGCAAGACCACCACCATCGGCAAGCTGGCCCACCAGCTGCGCCGGGACGGCCATGAAGTTTTGCTGGTTGCCGCCGACACCTTTCGCGCCGCGGCCATCGAGCAGCTCGAAGTTTGGGGTGGACGCGTGGGCGCGCCGGTCGTCAAGCAGAAAATGAACGCCGATCCCGCCGCCGTTGTTTTTGACGCCGCCGGAAAGATTAAAGGGGGTTTTAACGGCGTGGTGATCGTGGATACCGCCGGCCGTCTGCACACCCGGACCAATCTGATGGAAGAGCTCAAAAAAGTCAAAAGGGTCATCAGCAGGGAATTGCCGGGGGCCCCGGAGGAGATTCTGCTGGTTCTGGATGCCACGACGGGCCAGAACGCCGTGATTCAGGCCAAAATGTTCAGGGAGGATATCGGGGTGACCGGCATTGTGCTGACCAAACTGGACGGGACTTCCAAGGGCGGAGTGGTGGTGCGCATCGCCGGCGAACTGGGCCTTCCGGTGCGCTTTATCGGCGTCGGCGAGGGGCTGGAGGATCTGCGGCCCTTCGACAGCGGGGATTTTACGGCCGCCTTGTTGGATTAACCTGTCACGAATGGCGTCAATCATGAATAAAATGTTTGCCATCGGAGACATTCATGGTTGTCTGGATCAACTCCGGCGCCTCATCCGGGACATTCCGGCCGACCCGGCAAACGACACCCTCGTCTTTATCGGCGATTATATTGACCGTTCGAACGGAAGCCCGGACGTCGTCGATTACATTTTGGGGCTCAAAAAGACCTATCAAAAAATGATCTGTCTTTGCGGAAATCATGAATCCATGCTGTTGAAATATCTCGACGGCGTGGACGAAGAGATGTATCTGTTTAACGGCGGCGCGATGACGCTCAAGGACTACGGGATATCCCTTTTGGATCCCCCGCGGATTAGAAAGGCAAAAATTCCGGCGGATCATCTGCGTTTTTATGAATCGCTTTTGCCGTATTATGAAACGGATCAATATCTATTTGTTCATGCCGGTCTGCGCCCCGGAATACCGCTGGCAAGGCAGGCCGTTCAGGATATGCAGTGGATCCGGCAGGCGTTCATTGATTCCGGATATGATTTCGGAAAGCGGGTGGTTTTTGGACATACGCATTTCAGCGCGCCTCTGGTGGCCGAAAATAAGATCGGCATTGACACCGGCGCGGTTTACGGCGGCAGGCTCACCTGCGCGGAGCTGCCGACTTTAAAATTTTATCAGGTGTGAACATGAAAATTATCGAATGTGTGCCGAATTTCAGCGAAGGATGCGATCAGGCCAGGATCGAATCGATTGCCGGTGTATTAAAGGCGTTTTCCGCCGTCCGTCTGATTGACTACAGCGGGGACAGCGATCATAACCGGAGCGTCTTCACATTTCTGGGAAAGCCAGAAGACGTGCTGGAAGCGGCACTAGCCGCATCGGGTCAGGCGCTGAAGTTGATTGACATGCGCAAGCAGACCGGCGTCCATCCGCGCCTGGGGGCTGTTGACGTGGTGCCTTTCATCCCCCTGGGGAGAACAAAAATGGAAGATGCGGTTGATCTGGCGCACCTCTTCGGCCGGCAGTTATTCGAACGATTCGGCGTGCCGGTTTATTTTTACGGCCACGCGGCGCTGATTCCCGAGCGCAGGGAGCTGGCCGCCGTCCGTCGCGGCGGCTACGAGGCGCTGGCAAACAAGATGTCCAACCCCGGCGACGCGCCGGATGCCGGCAAGCCCGTCTTCAATCCGCGCGCGGGCGCAACCGCGGTCGGCGCGCGCGAACTCCTGGTGGCGTATAACATCAATTTGAATTGCGACGATTTGCGTCTGGCGCAGAAAATCGCATCGCTCATTCGGGAAAAAAGCGGCGGATTTCCGCATGTGCGCGCCATCGGCGTCATTTTAAAAAGCAGGCGTCTGGCGCAGGTCTCCATGAACCTGACCAACTGCAAAGAAACGCCGTTTAAAGCGGTTTATGAACGGGTGGGAGCCCTGGCCGCTGAACGCGGCGTTCAGATTCTGGAGTCGGAGCTGATCGGACTGGCGCCTAAATGCGCTTTTGCGGGCACGAAGCCTGAAAAGCTGAAGCTGGTGAATTTCAGCAAAGACCGCCTGCTGGAAACGCATCTGAAGGAGTTCGCGAGCGCGTAAAAGCGCTGAAGGTTGACAGCGCCGGCAAAGAATGTTACACCGCCGCATCCTTCGGGGAT
>JAQVQT010000266.1 GCA_028701435.1 Smithellaceae bacterium
GATGCCCGACATTCTGATGGGCGAAGGCGTCGCCAAATCCATGGGCCGGAAAATCCGCGACATGAAGGTGTCAAAGATTTTCCTGGTCACCGATCCGTTCATGTTCAAAAGCGGCCGGGCCGCCGAAATCGCCGACATTTTGAAAAAAAGCGGCATCGAAACGGAAATTTTCGCCGAGGTCGAACCGGACCCGCCTATTGAACTCATCGAGCGCGCCGGCGCCCTGTACAAAAAAACTGGCTGCAACGGCATTTTGGGGCTGGGCGGCGGCTCTTCGCTGGACACGGCCAAAACGCTGGGCCTGCGCGTCACGCATTCCGGGGACCTGCGCGAATACGAAGGCATTGTCGGCGGCGGCGGCAAAATCAAGCCCGTCTTTCCGCCGATCATCTGCCTGCCGACCACCTCCGGCACGGGAAGCGAAGTCAACCCCTGCGCGGTTCTGACCGATAGAGCCCGCGACCTGAAATTTATCCTGATGAGCAATCATTTTATTCCCAAACTCGCCGTGATCGATCCTCTTTTCACCAAAACCATGCCGCCGGGTTTGACCATTGAATCCGGCATCGACGCGCTTTCGCACTGCATCGAAGGCTATGTTTCGCTCGCGACGCCTTACCATCCCTACTTTGAATCCAAGGCGCTCTATGGCATCAAGCTTATCGGCCGAAGCCTCATTACCGCCTGCCGGGAGCCGGACAACCTGCGCGCGCGGACCGATATGTGCATGGCGGCCCTCTGCGGCGGACTGGCCTTTCTCAAAGGCCTGGGCCTTGGCCACGCGCTTACTCACGCCATCGGCGCGCATTATCATCTGCCGCACGGACGGGCGGCCATTTTCGGCCTGCTGGGTTTCGTAATGGCCAACGGAGAAACCTGCCGGGACGCGTTTTCGGACATGGCCTTCCTGATCAACCGCTCCGATGACCTGGAGACGTCTCTCCGCCGGCTTTACACAGAACTGCAAATCGACCTGCGGCTCAAATCCTACGGCATTTCCCGGGAAGCGCTGAAAGAAATCGCCTTTTACACATCGCGCGACGCGGTCAATATGGCGACGGATCCGACATCACCCGGCCAGTCCAGAATTCTGGAACTGCTTACGGCGATGTATGAATAAACATGCTTGACTATCGCGACCGTAAAAACGTATGAAGCATAAAATCAGTTTACGGACAGTAAGGACGTCAGACCATCAATAAAATATTCGGCAATACTTCAGGCCTCGGCGCCCAGCAAATCAAATCCCTGGAACGGCTTTACCGACGCGGCATCCCGCCGGAAAACCTGATCAGCCATGATCTTGCCCGGGAGGTTTCATTTCTGTCCGGCTCGCTCAACCGGCAGATCGGCCTGCTGATCAGCCGCAGGGGCGAAATCAGCATGGTGATCCTGGGCGACCACAAAGGCATCTTCATTCCCGGACTGGATGCATTTCGCGCGGCCTCCACCCGTTTCAAGGGCCTGCGCCTGATCCATACGCATTTGGACGGCGAGGCGCTTTCTCCGGAGGACCTGACGGATTTGTCCCATCTGCGCCTGGACATGATCGGCGCGCTTCAAGTGCTCCATGACGGCGCGCCCGGCAAGCTTTTCTGGGCGCACCTGATTCCGGAAAATCCGCAGGGCTCCTACTGGCTGATTCATGATCCCCAGGAACCGCACCGGATAACCCTCAACTTTTTATCCTTCATCACCGCGCTGGAAGACGAATTTGCCCGACGGCAGAAAAGCCGGCGCATTGAAGCGGCGGAAAAAGCCATTCTGGTCCGGGTGGAAAAAAATCCGCTGGAGGGCGCGGAAGCCTCTCTGGAAGAACTGCGGCAGCTCGCCTCCACCTGCGGGGTGGAGGTTTTCGACGCGCAGATTCAATACCGGCCGCAGCCGGACCCGAAATATCTGGTCGGCCGGGGCAGACTCTCGAATATCGATCTTCGGGCCACGCAGATCGGCGCAAACCTGCTGATCTTTGACCATGAACTGACGCCCGCTCAGGTGCGCTCCATCAGTGATTTTACCGGCCTGAAAATTATTGACCGCACGCAGGTGATTCTGGATATCTTTGCCCATCGCGCGCACAGCCGCGAAGGAAAAATTCAGGTCGAGCTGGCGCAGCTCAAGTATCTGCTGCCGCGCCTGACGCACAAGGACACGTCGCTTTCCCGTCTGGCGGGCGGCATCGGAGGAACGGGCCCGGGCGAAACCAAGCTGGAAATCGACCGCCGCCGAATCCGCGAGCGTATTCACCGGCTGGAAAAAGATCTGAAATCCGTGGCCAAGTCACGCGGCCAGCGAAGGGGCAGAAGGGAAAAATCAGGCCTTCCGGTGATTTCCATCGTCGGCTACACCAACGCAGGGAAATCCACGCTGCTCAACACCCTGACGCAAAGCGCCGTCCTTGCGGAAGACAAACTGTTTGCCACCCTCGACACGAAAAGCGCGAGGCTTCGGTTCCCGCAAGACACGGAAGCCATCATTACGGACACCGTGGGGTTTATCCGGAACCTGCCCCGTGAATTGTTCAGCGCTTTCCGGGCGACGCTGGACGAACTTCAGGAAGCGGATCTGCTGCTGCACGTCATCGATGTGAGCAGCAGCCGTTTTGAAGAGCAGATTGCCGCGGTCGAACGCATTCTGGAAGCGCTGGAAATCCAGGAAAAGCCGGCCATTCGCGTTTTCAACAAGGCGGATCGCTTTCCCGACAAGGAACTACTGGAAGCCCTGTGCAAGCGCTTTGACGCCGTGGCCGTATCCGCCCTGGACAAAACGTCCCTCTTCGGACTGCTGGAAAGGATTGAAGCCGCGCTCCCCGACCAAAACTTTTCAGGCCGGAGAAATTATGATAGGGAAGCGGAGGAAAGTGACGAGTGAAAAGACAGGTCAGAGGTCAGAGGTCAGAGGT
>JAQVQT010000267.1 GCA_028701435.1 Smithellaceae bacterium
TTCAAAAAAACTCCTTGTTGCGTTTTGGGGACTGTGCGGAAAAGGAATCAGTGCCCCGTTGGTGGAACGGTTTGAAACCACCTCTGCGGGTGGCAAGGCCATTCTCTACAATTTACCATTCACTGTTATAGCTGTGATCTATGAACCATAGACCGCGTTGGAACGGTCACGACCGTTCCCTACTTGTCAATTTTCACTTTTTTACAGGAATGTAGCGCGGGTCTTTAGACCCGCATTAGGCGGACCTGAAGGTCCGCCCTACGTTCACTTTTCCCATCACCCAGGACCCGTTCTCTACAGATTCGACAGGCAGCGGGCGCAGACCGTGGGGTGCTCCGCATGGGTGCCGACCGATTCTTCATAAATCCAGCAGCGTTCGCATTTGGCGCCGCGGGCCTTTTCCACGCCGACTGCCAGCCCCTTGATTTCCTCGCTTTTGTAAGGGTTGGCAATGGCGGATTCATCGACCAGCTGCAGTTGCGAAACAATCAGAAGCGCGCGCAGGTCTTCCAGGTGCGCGGCAAACAGGTCTTTCATTTTATCCGGCGCCGCGATGCTGATTCGAGCATCCAGCGAATGGCCGATCACTTTTTCCTTGCGCGCCTGTTCAACGGCTTTGGCAATTTCGCTTTTGGCGTCAATCATGGCCCTCCAGCGCTCGCCCAGGGAAGCGTCGAAATACTTTTCTTCGGCCTTCGGAAACTGCGTCAGATGGACGCTTTCTTCTTTGCCGCTCCAGGCGGGCAGGGCCGACCAGACCTCTTCCGAGGTGAAGGTCAGAATCGGAGCGAGCAGGCGGGTCATTGCGTTTAGAATGATGAACATCGCCGTCTGGCCCGAACGGCGGGCGGTAGATGCGGTTCGGCTGGTGTAGAGGCGGTCCTTCAAGACATCCAGGTACAGCGCGCTCAAATCCACCGTACAGTAATTGTACAGCGTGTAGAACACCATGTGGAACTGGTGGCGCTCATAGGCCTCCGTCACGCGCCGGATCACTTCCTGCAGGCGGTGCAGGGCCCACCGGTCCATTTCCAGCATTTGGTCGGAGGGCAGACTGTCCGCGTTCGGGGCAAAGTCGTACAGATTGCCCAGAATAAACCGGCTGGTATTGCGAATGCGCCGGTAGGCTTCCATCAGGCGCTTGAGAATTTCCTCGGAGATGCGAATGTCGTCGGTGTAGTCCTCCGCCGCCACCCACAGCCGCAGGATCTCCGCGCCGTATTTGGAAACGGCTTCTTCCGCTCCGATGGCGTTGCCGCCGGATTTGGACATCTTTTTCCCTTCGCCGTCCACGACGAAGCCGTGCGTGAGCACGCTTTTATAGGGGGCCCGTCCGCGGGTTCCCACGGATTCCAGAAGGGAGGAGTGGAACCAGCCTCGGTGCTGATCGGAGCCTTCCAGATACAAATCGCAGGGAGAGCCCAGCTCCGGCCTTTTTTCCAGGACTGCCGCATGGCTGACGCCCGAGTCAAACCAGACATCCAGAATATTGACTTCTTTGGTGAACTCCGTTGACCGGCAGTGGGGGCAGATGGTGTGCTTTGGCATCAGGTCTTTCGGCTCTTTTTCGAACCAGACATCCGCGCCGTTTTTTTCCACCAGCGCCACCAGGTGGTTGAGCATCTCCTGCGTCAGCAGTTCGTTTTTGCATTTGGCGCAGTAGAAAATCGTGATCGGAACGCCCCACAGTCTCTGGCGGGAGATGCACCAGTCCGGGCGGTTTTCCACCATGCCGTAGATGCGGTCGCGCCCCCAGGAAGGGATCCACTGAACTTCGTTGATGGCCGCCAGCGCCTTCTTGCGCAGGTCGTTTTTCTCCATGGAGATAAACCACTGCTCGGTCGAGCGGAAGATGATCGGTTTTTTGCAGCGCCAGCAGTGCGGGTAGGAATGCTGCATGGGAACGTGTCCCAAGAGAGCGCCCGCTTCCTTCAGTTTCTGAATGACGCTGTCGTTGGCGTCAAACACGAATTGTCCGGCGAAATGTTCGACGTCCTCCGTGAACTTCCCCGCGTCATCCACCGGCGCGTAGTTGTCCAGACCGTATGTGAGGCCGATCTCATAGTCTTCCTGGCCGTGGCCGGGAGCGATGTGTACGGCGCCCGTACCGGCTTCCAGCGTGACAAAGGGGGCCAGAATGAGCAGGCTGTTTCTCTGGATCAGGGGATGGACGCACTTCTGTCCTTCCAACACTTCGCCCTTGAATTCATCGAGGATCTCATAGGCTTTGCCGCGGTATCCAAAAGCGTCCAGACAATAGTCCAGCATGTCTTTGGCCACGATCAGAACGTCGTCGTCGATTTTCACGGCGGCGTAGATGAAATCATCCTTGACGGCGATGGCCAGGTTGGCGGGAATCGTCCAGGGCGTGGTCGTCCAGATCACCATGAAAACTTTTTGCCCGGCCAGTTTAGGCCGAACCGCTCCGATGTCCGATGTGAAGGCGAACCGCACATAAATGGAGGGGGTATGGTGGTCGGCGTATTCCACCTCGGCTTCCGCCAGCGCCGTCTTGCAGGTAGCGCACCAGTACACGGGCTTCTTGCCCTTATAAACGCTGCCGTTTAGAAACAGTTTGCCGAACTCATGGACCGTGGCGGCCTCATACGGGTAGGCCATGGTCAGATAGGGATTCTCCCATTCGCCGAAGACGCCGAGGCGTTTGAATTGATCGCGCTGAATGCCGACATACTTTTCCGCGTACACGCGGCAGGCGCGGCGTTTTTCCACCTGGGACAGGCCGGAGTCTTTTCCGCCCAGTTCCTTGTCCACCTGGTGTTCGATCGGCAGGCCGTGGCAGTCCCAGCCCGGGACGTACACGCCGTCAAAGCCGGTCATGTTTTTGGCTTTGATCACGATATCCTTGATGATTTTGTTCA